>NZ_LGDO01000097.1:0-678 GCF_001279805.1 Streptomyces sp. XY431 | reverse complement strand
CACAAAACGCTCCGACGTCAGCGCACGCCGGTCCAGATAGCCACGCGCCAACCCCGCACCAGCCAGGTACAACTCACCCGCCACACCCACCGGCACCGGACGCAACGCACCGTCCAGCACGAACACCCTCGTGTTCACGATCGGCCCACCGATCGACGGCACCCCCGCCCCCGACAACGCACAACTCATCGTCGCGCACACCGTCGACTCCGTCGGCCCATAGGCGTTCACCATCCGCCGACCCACCGACCAACGCGCCACCACCTCCGGCGGGCACTCCTCACCCGCCACCACCAGCACACCACCCGACGGGAACCCCGCCGGATCCATCACCGCCACCAACGCCGGCGGCAACGTCATGTGCGTCACACCCCGACGCACACACAACCCACCCAACCGATCAGCCGTCAACTCCTCCGCCGGGGCCACCACCAACGCCGCCCCCGACAACAACGCCATGCACAACTCCCACGCCGCCGCATCGAAACTCACCGACGCGAACTGCAACACCCGACTACCCGCCGACACACCGAACCGCTCCACCTGAGCCGCCGACAGACTCGCAAAACCACCATGCGTCACCACCACACCCTTCGGCCGACCCGTCGACCCCGACGTGTAGATGACATAGGCCGGATGGGACGGTCGCAGCGGGGCGAGCAGCTCCGCGTCGGACAG
>NZ_LGDO01000096.1:0-15971 GCF_001279805.1 Streptomyces sp. XY431 | reverse complement strand
TCGGACAGGTCGGACAGGTCGGACGGGTTCGAACCCGCCCCCTCCGAGGCATCGGACGAAACGGAGGACGCAACCTCGAACGCGACACAGGGCACGCCGAGGTCCGAGGCGTCCACGCCGGTGCCCACCAGCACGCACATCGGCGCCGCGTCGCCCACCATGTAGGCGATGCGGTCCGCCGGGTAGGCCGGGTCCAGAGGCAGGTAGGCGCCGCCGGACTTCAGCACACCGAGCACGGCGGTCACGAAGTCGGCCGAGCGGTGCATCATCACCCCGACGACGCGCTCCGGCCCGACACCCAGCTCCACCAGGTGCCGAGCGACCCGGTTCGCCTGCTCGTTCAACTCCCGGTAGCTCAGCGTACGAACACCACGGCGGGTGCGAGCGGTGCCGTCGCCACCCGCTCTTCGAACAACTCGACGAACGTCCGGGTGCCGACCGGCAGGCCGGTGGCGTTCCACTTCTCCACCACGAGCTGCCGCTCGTCCGCGGAGAGCAGGTCGGCGAGGCCGACGGGGGCGTCGGCAGGTGCGGTGGCCATCCAGTCGAGGACCCGCCCGAAGCGCCGTGCCTCGGCCTGCTGACTGTCCTCGTCGTGGAGTTCCGGGTCGACGTCGAAGGCGAGCCGGAGGCTGCCGTCGGAGGCCCGGTCGTAGACGCCGATCGACATGTCGTCGAACGGGCCGTTGGAGAGGTTGTGCGCGGTCACGGGCAGGCCTGCGAAGGTGATCTCGTAGTCGAAGGCCATGATGTTGATCGACAGGGAGTACAGTGCTTCGCCGTTGGCGAGCCGGAGGTCGCGGCGGATGTCCTCGGCGCGGTAGCGCTGGTGGCGCAGCGCCTCCCAGACGCGCACGGAGCTGTGGTCCACCAGTTCCTGCACGGACATGCCCGGGCGAACGGTGAGGCGCAGCGGCAGGACGTTGGACATCATGCCGGGGACGGAGTGCGCCGGGCCGGCCGCGCGGCCGAGGGCGGGCAGGCCGAGGGTGACGTCCTCCTCGCCGGTCAGCCGGCTGACGTGGAGGGCGGTGGCGGCGACCAGCAGTCCGGCGAGGTTGGTGGTGAGCCTGGCGGCGGCGGTGCGCAGCCGGGCGGCTTCGGCGGGCGCGACGCTCTGCCCGTGGCGGCGGAAGCTGCGGGCCACGCCGGGCGAGGGCCGTCCGCTGAGGCTGGTCGGCTCGAGCCGGCCGGTGAGGGTGTCGGTCCAGTAGCGGCGGTCGGCTTCGAAGGCGTCGGAGGCGCGGTAGCCGGCGTCGGCGTCGAGGAGGACGGTGAGCGGGGCCAGCGGGGTTCCGGTGTCGTCCTGGCCGGCGGCGAGCGCCGTGTAGATCTCGGCCACCCGCGCGGCGACGGTCCGGGCGCTGAAGCCGTCGATCGCGATGTGATGGTAGCCCTGGTACCAGTAGAACCGGTCGTGGGCAAGCTTGAGGAGTGCGTAGGTGAAGGGGGGCGCCGTGCGCAGGTCGCGGAGTCGGCCCAGGTCGTCCCGCATCCAGTCGTGTGCGGCCCGCTGCGGGTCGTCCGCGGTGGTGAGGTCGACGGTCGGGATCGCGGTGTCGGCGGTGGCGGGGTCGAGGCTCTGCCACGGGCCGCGGTCGTCCTGGTGGAACCTGAGCTGGAGGGTCTGTGCCTCGCGGATGCCGCGGCGTACGGCCTGCTCGAACAGGGCGGTGTCGACGGGGCCGTGGATCTCGAGGTACTCGGCGGCGTTGAAGTTGACGCTGTCCGGGGCGAGTTGCTGGGCGTACCAGATCCCCCGCTGGCCGGCCGTGAGCTCCATGCGTCCGAGACGGTGGTCCAACATCTTCGCACTCCGTATCAGCTGAGGCACCGTTGACGACGGCGTTTGGTTCGGCGGGGGGGTGTTGCGCGGGAGGGGGCGGCTGAGTACCGGGACAGACTCAGTCGCGGGCGGGGCTCACTGCCCGCGCCAGTTCGGCTCGCGGCGCTCCGCGAAGGCCTGCGGGCCCTCGATCGCGTCGTGGCTGTTCAGCCGTCGCTCCTCCCACACATAGCGGGTCGCGAAGGCCTGTTCCAGCGGCATGTCGAGGGACTTGCGGACGCACTCCTTGATCGCCCGTACGGACAGCGGGGCGCTGCGCACCAGGTCGGCGGTCCAGCCTGCGACACAGCGGTCGAGTTCGCCGGCCGGGACGACCTCGTTCACCAGGCCGTGGTGGAGCGCCTGCTGCGCGGTCATCCGGCGCCCGGTGAGCAGGTAGCCCATCGCCTGTTTGAGCGGGAGCTGTCGGGCGAGCCGGAAGGCGCCGCCGGCGCCCGGTACGAGTCCGAGCTGTGCTTCGGGGAGCCCGAAGACCGCGTGGTCGGCGGCGATGACGAGATCGCAGGCGAGGGCGAGTTCGAAGCCGCCGCCCAGGGCGTAGCCGTTCACGCGTGCCACCACGGGCTTGGACAGGTCGAAGCGTTCGGTGAGCCGTGGCCAGCCGGGTTGGCCGCGACTGCCGAAGGTGGTGGGCGGCGTGCCCTGCCGGTTGAGCAGGGCACGCTCCTTGAGGTCCTGTCCGACGGAGAAGGACCGCTCGCCGGCTCCGGTCAGGACGGCGACGCGCACGTCGTCGTCGGCCTCCACGTCGTCCCAGACCGCGGCGAGTTCCTCGTGCATGCGCTGGTCCATGGCGTTGAGCACGTCGGGCCGGTCGAGGACGACGTGGGCGACGTGGTCCTTCTTCTCGTACCGCACGCGGAGGGCGTCGGCTGCGCTCACGACGGGTGTTCCCCCTCGGTCTGCTTCCCCTCGGTGAAGCGGCCGACCTTGCCGATCACGTCGTCGCTGTAGAGGCGCAGCGCCTGCTGGAGGGCGAACTCCGCCAAGTAGCGGCGGAACTCCTCCGGCGGTTCCTCGGCGACGTTCAGCATGTGGCGGTTGGGGACCACGGCGGGGCCGCGCAGTTCGGCGACAGCCCGTTCTACGGCGGCGTCCATCCCGGACGGTTCGACGACCTCGTCGACCAGCAGCCGGGCGTCCGGTTCGGTGGCCCGGATCCGGCGGCCTCGCAGGATGACCTGGCGGGACAGCCGGGGGCCGGCGGCGCGGCCGAGCCGGAAGTTGGAGGCGCCGGGGACGATGCCCTCCTGGGCGGCGGGCAGGCTGAGGTAGGAGTCGGCTGCGGCGATCACCTGGTCAAACACGAGCAGCAGTTGTGCTCCGCCGCCGATGGCGAAGGAGTCCACGGCGGCGATCCAGGGCTTCTCGACGGTGGCGGAGCGCCAGTGGGCGGGCTGCTCGGCGCGCACACCGCGGACGAGCTTGTGGATGTAGCCCATTTCGCGGCGCAGCAGGAAGTCGACCAGCGAGATGTCGCCGGCGTGCAGGCTCTTGAGGTTGATGCCGGCGCTGAACACCCGCTTCCCGCGGTAGCGCGGGTGGGTCATCTCGCCGCCGCGCAGGACGCCGACGCGTACGGCCGGGTCGAGCAGGGCGAGGTCGACGGCGGTCTCCAGGTCCTCGACCTGGCGATCGTCCTCGGCGTTCAGGGAGTCGGTGCGACACATCGTCAGATGTGCCGCGTCGTCGCGGCGTTCGATCCGGACGGACCCGAGGTCGGCGGTGCCGGTGCGTTCGAAGTCCGGCAGCAGGCGCAGTGCGCGGGGGGTGGGCAGCAGCATGGTGTCGAGCAGGTGCCGGCCCGCGGTCGGCGAGGCCAGCACCCTGCTGAGGAAGATGCCCTGGTCGATCTCGTGGCCTTCCTTGGCGGCCTGCGGCCGGCTCCGTTCGGCGGCGAGTTGCTCGGTGGTGGGGACCAGACCGGGGTAGGCGGTGGCGGCGACGGTGACGAGTTCGGCGAGCCGCAGGTCGACGGTGCGCCGGGCGGTGAGGTGGTCGTAGACGGCGTCGGCGTGCGCGTCGAGGAAGCGGGCGCGGATCGCGCGTGCCGCGTCCCTCGCCGCGGCGGCGGCGGCGCGCTGCCCGGCGGAGCGCCGGTCGGGCTCGGGCAGCCCGGCGATCGGTCGCTCGGCCTCGGCGATCGCCTCGGCGGCGGTCTGCCAGGCCCGCCGGGCCTCCCCCTGGCCGGGGAGGCCCGGCGTGTCCGACCGGAGGGCGGACGTGGTCACGACGCGGCTCCGGCGGTGGCCTTGCGCAGCACCCGGTCGCAGGCGGCGAGGTGGGAGCCGAGCGCTTCCTCGAAGCTGGTGGTGGTCGCGTCGAGCATCAGCTGGCGGCGGATGGCCAGTTCGGGGCTGGACAGGACGCCGGCCAGTTCGGGGCTGGCGGCGAGGGCGCCCGCCGGGTCGTCGGCGAGTTCGTCCACCAGGTGGAGGTCGAGCGCCTCGGCCGCCTCGATCGGGCGCCCGAACAGCACCGCCCGGCGGATCCGGGCCACGCCGGTCTGCTGGGAGAGGCGGTAGAGGGCCATGCCGGGCCAGGTGGCGCCGTCCTCGACCGGGAAGACCAGGCGCACGTCGGGCCGGGCGATGCGGTAGTCGGTGGCCAGCAGCGCGTCCAGGGCCGTGCCGCCGCAGTCCCCGGTGGCGATCGCGACGGTGGTCATGCCGGAGCGCTCCAGGCGGCGCAGGATCCGTTCCCACTTGTTGACCAGGCCCACCTTGAGGTCGTGCGGCCGGGGGCCCTCGGGGGATCCGGACACCTCGACGCGCACCACACCGGGGCCGCCCCGGTCTTCGGCCTGACCGCAGACGACGGCGACGGCCGCGACCGTCTCCGCGGACAGCGGCTGCTGGCCGTCGATGCGGATCACGAGGTCGTGATCGGCGTCCGCCACGGTGTCGGTCGCTGCCACGGTGCCGTTGTCGGTCACGTTCTCTGCCGCTCCTTCGGATCGCTGTCGCGTTACCACTGGACGAGTGCCGTTTCGATGGTCGAGCCGGGTCCCATGGTCATCAGCACGCCGTGGTCACCGGGGGCGGCGATGCCCTCGGCGACCAGCCGGTCGTAGGAGAACAGGAACGAGCCGCTCGACAGGTTGCCGTAGTCCCGCAGGACGTCGGTGGTGTGCCGCACGTCGTGGCGGGTCAGGCCGAGGTTGACCATCACCGCGTCGATGACCTTCTTGCCGCCGGAGTGGATCAGCCAGTGGTCGATGTCGCGGCGGCGCAGGCCGGTGCCGTTCAGCAGGCGGTCGACGACGAGTTCGGCGTGGGCGCCGACCACGTAGGGGATCTCCGGGTCGAGGTAGAAGCTGAAGCGGTCCTGTTCGCGGTCCCAGTCGTAGCGCATCGCGTCGAGTGCCTCGGTGATGATGCAGCTGGCGAACTTGCGGATGCGCGGGCCGGCGGTGGCCGTGGGGTCCGGCTCCTCGCCGCCGACCAGGGCGATCGCGGCGGCGCCGTCGCCGAAGAGGCTGTTGACGACGGCGGTACGCATCGTGCTGTCGTAGGCGTAGGCGGCGGAGCAGGCTTCGGCGCAGACGATCACGGCGAGTTCGCCGGGGTGTGCGGCGGCCCAGCCGGAGACCGCGTTGAGGGCGTTCAGGCCGGCGTTGCAGCCCATGCCGACGATGTCGGCGCGGTGGCAGTGCCGGTCGATGCCGAGGCGGCGCATGATCAGGGCGCTCAGGCCGGGGGTGAGGAAGCCGGTCGAGGTCACGCAGCACAGGTAGCGCAGGTCGGACAGGTCGGCGCCGATGTCCTTGAGGCAGGCCTCCAGGGCCCGGGCCCCCATGTCGACCGCGAGTTCCTTGTGCTTGTCCAGCAGATCGCCCTGCGGCTCCAGGGTCCGAGTGCCGTCGGGTCCCAGGGGCGGGAGGGTCAGGTAGCGCCGGTCGATGGCGCTGTTGAGGAAGAGGGAGCGGATCCGGGGGTCCGTGATCTCGAACGCGTCGAGCACGTCCTGCTGCGAGTAGGAGGTCGCGGACACGGCCGTCCCGACGCCCTGGATGATGGGGCCGAGGAACGTGGTCATCGGAAGGTCCACCCCCAGCTGCGGGGCTTGCTCCGCGGTCGGCCGGTGTAGGGCCTGGTCATCGTCGATCACCTTCGCTTGTCTGCTCGTGGACGAGGGCGGCGAGTCGGTCGAGGCCGGTGTCGATCTCGTCGGGCCGAAGATGGCTGAAAGAAAGTCTGATCCCGTTGCGCGGACGGGAGTCGGCGTAGAAGTGATGCACCGGCGTCCACAGCACCTTGTGCCGGCGGGCGCTGTGTTCCAGCAGCCGGTCGTCGGCGGTGAACGGGACGGTGAGCAGCAGGAAGAATCCGCCGGCCGGCACGTTCCAGGAGACCTCTGGCCGGCTGCCGGGCGGGAAGCGCTTGGCGAGCCCGTCCAGCAGGTGGGCCAGGTTCTCCTGGTAGATGCGCCGCTCGCGCCGGTTCGCCGCGTGCAGGCTGAGGCCGTTCTCCAGCAGCTTGCCGCCGATGACCGCCTGCGCGATCGGCGAGGTGTTCACCGTCAGCATGCTCTTGACCTTGGCGAGTTCGTCGGCGAGCAGGGTGCTGCTTCCGTCGGCCGCGAGGACGGTCTGGTCGGCGACGGCGTAGCCGACCCGCGCGCCCGGGAGGCCGGTCTTGGCGAAGGACCCCAGGTAGACGACCCGGCCGTGCCGGTCCAGGGCCTTCAGGGTCGGGGTCCGGTCGTCGGACTCCGGGCCGAACATCCCGTACGGGTTGTCCTCCAGGACCAGGAAGTCGTGTTCCCGGGCCGCTTCCAGGACGGCTTGCCGGGTCCGCCGGCTGAGGCTGGTGCCGCTGGGGTTGGCGAAGTCCGGGATGAGGTAGAGGGCGCGGGGGCGGATGCCGGCCGCTTTGGCGTCCCGGACCACGGCGGCCAGGTCGTCGAGGTCGATCCCTTCCGGAGCATCCTGGACGGGCAGGAGCCGCAGGTCGGCGAGGCTCGCGGCGCCGTGGACGCCGACGTAGCTGGGCACGACGGCCATGACCGCGTCGTCCTCCCCCTGCCGCAGGGCGCGCAGGGTCAGGTAGAGCGCTTCCTGGCAGCCGACCGTGACCACAATGGACTCGGGGTCGACGGTGACGGCCTCGTCCACCCGCAGGTGCCCGGCGATCAGGTCGTGGATGATGCCCTTGGTCCGGCCGTACTGCAGCAGTGTCCGGTTGGCCTGCGCCAGGTCGCCGTCGTGGACGGCGAGCAGGTGGTCGTGGAAGGCGTCCAGGTAGCGATGCACGGCCGCGAGGTCGAAGAACCCCTCGTAGGGGCGCCCGGCTGCGAGGGAGACCGCCTCGGGGTAGCGCTGGGCGACTTCGTTGAGGAAGTTCATCGACTCGCTGACCGGCGAGTGGAGCGAGCCGTGCAGATCCGCCGCGTGCAGGCTCATGCCCCCATCGCCGCGATCAGGCTGGCCGGGCGCATGTCCGTCCAATTCGCCTCGACATAGTCGAGGCAGGCCTGCCGGCCGTCCTCACCGTGTACGATCTCCCAGCCCGCCGGCACCTCGGCAAAGGCGGGCCAGAGCGAATGCTGCCCTTCGTCATTACGCAGCACCAGAAAGCGGCCGTCGGCGTCGTCGAATGGGTTCGCCACAATTCCCCCTCAATTGGATGTGAATAACGGACGTATAATGCAGAATTCGGGCAGATTGCCCGGGGGTGCCAATGACAGCATCGGCGTCGTTCGCTCGACGGTCTTGTACGAAAGCGACAGTCAGCCAGCTTGCGCGTGCCAGTGCCCGGTGGTGCGAACGGGGGTGGCGGCGAGCGGACCGTCGGGGGCGCTCTCGCTCCAGGCGGCCGAAAACTGTCCGGGGGTGTAGCCCGTCATGGCCTTGAAGGTGCGGGCGAAGTGCGACTGGTCGTGGTAGCCGGCAGAGGCGGCGGCCTCCGCCCAGGAGAGGCCCGCGTGCTTGTGCCGCAGGGCCTCGCGCAACCGCAGGACCTGCGCCAGCGACTTCGGCGGCAGCCCCACCTGGTCGCGGAACCTGCGCTCCAGCTGGCGGCTGCTCCAGCCGGTCTCCATGGCGAGCTGGCGCACGGGGGTGCCCGCGGTCTGCTCCAGGCGCTTCCATGCGGACTCGACCGCGGGCGCGTACATCGGGCCGCTCAGGAACTGGGCGAGGAGGATCCGGTCCAGCGCGCCGGTGACCGACTCCCGGCCTGAGCGGTCCGCCAGGGCGCCCACCAGGCGCCGGGCCCGCGAACCGAGCACGTCGACCAGGTCCAGGCTCCGGCCCGCCAGTTCGCTCATCGGCAGGTCGAGCAACCGGTAGGCCGCGAGCGGGGTGAGGAACACCGTGACCCCGCGCACCGGTCCGCTCTGCTCGACCCGGACGGCGGCCGTCTGCAGGCCGCTGACAATCGAGGTCGCGGCCAGTGAGCGGGTCGGGTCGGTCGTGTCGACCAGGCGCAAGGAGCCGCTGAACCCGAGGAAGATCCGCACGATGCCGTCCGGGGTGACTGGCCGGCAGTCGCCCATCGGCGGCCCGTCGTGGAAGGTCCGGTAGCCGAGGACATGGCCGCGCAGAGCATCCAGCCCGGGTCTCACGAGGAGCTCCGGCGGGCGTCCGGGCATGACGGACAAGGCCTTGCTCATGTATTCCCCCGTAGTTGATGACGATCACGCACGGACCGGGCCGCAGGCATGGCTACGCCATCGCCCCGAGGGACGATGCGGGCTGCCGCTGTCCGACCGATTCATGGAGCGCGAACGTCGACACCAGTCGATTCCGGGCCAATATCGATCCCGTTCGAACTGAAAGCATAAGCGGCATCGACGGCGCCCCGTCATGGGGAGCGACATCCGGCCAGAGAACGGCCGACTCGCACAGGTGTCGCATTTATACAATCCCTGTACGGCCGACCCGGGAATGCTGTGCCAGGCAGCGGAAAAGCCGCTGCCATCCCATCCGCCCGGTTGGTCCGCAGGAGGGTCTCAGATGGACTTGCACCAACTGGTCGGCGATTCGGCACGACGCGACGGGGACGCGCTCGCGGTGAGCGGCCCCACCGGCGAGCTCCGCTACCGGGAGCTCGACCTGCTGTCCGGCCGACTGGCCCACCGGCTGGCCGAACTGGGCGTCGGAGCTGGCGACCGGGTGGTCATCTGGGCGGACAAGTCCGCCGAGACGGTCGCCGCGATGCAGGCCGTCCTGCGGCTCGGCGCGGCGTACGTGCCGGTGAACGCCGCCACACCGGTCGAGCGCGTCCGGCTGATCCTCACCGACTGCGCCGCCCGGGCGCTCTGCGTGGACACCCCGAGGGCCCAGGAAGTCCCCCTCCTGGGAACGGAGTTGGGCTGGCTCGACCTCGCGCGGCCGCAGACCGGCACACCCAGCCGCCCGGCCGGCCCGGTCCACGCCGACGACCTCGCCTTCATCCTCTACACCTCCGGCTCCACCGGCACCCCCAAGGGCGTGTGCATCAGCCACGCCAACGCCCGGGCGTTCGTGGACTGGGCCGTGGACGAGCTGAAGGCGACCGCCGCCGACCGCTTCGCCAACCACGCCCCCTTCGCGTTCGACCTCTCGGTCCTGGACCTGTTCGCCGCCTTCGCGGTCGGCGCCTCGGTGCACCTCGTCCCCCCGGATCTCGCCTACGCCCCCGCCCGGCTGACGGACTTCCTCCACGAACGGCGCATCAGCGTCTGGTATTCCGTCCCCACCGCCCTGATCCTCATGCTGCGGGACGGCGGACTGCTGGACCGGCCCGCACCGACGGACCTGCGCGCGGTGCTCTTCGCCGGCGAGCCGTTCCCGATCGACCACCTCCGCGCGCTCGCGGGGTGGACGCCGGCCCGGCTGCTGAACCTCTACGGGCCGACCGAGACCAACGTCTGCACCTTCCACGAGGTCCGCCCGTCCGACCTGGAGCGCGACCGCCCGGTCCCGATCGGACGGGCCGCCTCGGGCGACACCGTCCGGGTGGAGACCGCGGACGGCGCTCCCGCCGCTCCCGGGCAGGAGGGCGAACTCGTCGTCGAGGGCCCCACGGTAATGCTCGGATACTGGGGCCGGCCCCGCCCGGCCGGCCCGTACCGCACCGGCGACATCGTGCGCCAACTCGCGGACGGAACCATCGAGTTCCTGGGCCGACGGGACCACACCGTGAAGGTCCGCGGCAACCGGGTCGACCTCGGCGAGGTCGAGACCGTGCTCTGCGCCCACCCCGGGGTGGAGCAGGCCGCGGTCGTGGTGGCGGGAAGCGGCCCGGAGTCCCGGCTGGTGGCGTTCGCCGTCCCGGTGCCGGACGACGTGCCGACCGTGCTGTCGGTGAAGCGGCACTGTGCCCGACGGCTCCCCCCATACATGATCATCGATGAACTCCGGCTGGTGGCGCACCTGCCCCGCACGGACAACGGAAAGATCGACCGGCTCGCGCTCACCCGCGCGACATCGGCGGCGGACGACGCCGCGCCGACCGACTGAACCCCGGCCCCGACCGAACGGCGGCCGCTAGGAGACGAAATGCACGACGAACAGCTCGAAAGCCGGCTCCTCGGCTTCCTGCGCGAGCGATTCCTGGACGGCGACCCCCGCAACGAGCTGACCACCGAGTCGCCGCTGCTCGAATGGGGCGTCCTCACCTCGATGAACACGGTGATCTTCCTGATGTTCATCCGGAACGAGATCGGCGTCCAGGTACCCCCGGAGGCCATCAACGGCACCAACCTGCACAGCGTCCGGACCATCGCCGCGATGGTCACCGAGTTGTCGGCCGCCGCCGGCACCAGCCGTTGACACAGCGAGAGAGCGGGACAGGGATGGACATGGATTTCGACGTCGTCATCGTCGGCGGCGGCCCCGCGGGCTCGACCGCCGCCTCCTACCTGGCGCGGGAGGGACTCTCGGTCGGCCTCTTCGAGAGCGAGCTCTTCCCCCGGCCGCACGTGGGCGAGTCGCTCGTCCCGGCCACGACACCGGTCCTCAACGAGATCGGTGCCATGGAGAAGATCGAGAAGGCGGGCTTCCCCCGCAAGTTCGGGGCCGCCTGGACCTCGGCCGAGTCCCGCAACGTCCCGCACAACGGCTTCCGCGACCTCAACGGCGCCAACTGCGACTTCCGCATCGCCGAGGTCACCTTCAGCGAGCGCGACCAGGAGGGCGTCGACCGCGACCACACCTTCCACGTCGACCGCGCCAAGTTCGACCTCATCCTGCTCAAGCACGCCGAGGAGCTGGGGGCCAAGGTCTTCTCCGGCGTGCGCGTGCTCAAGCTCGACTTCAGCGACCCCGACGGCGTGCGCGTGGTCACCCGCATGGGCGGGAAGGAAGTCGACTTCCGGACCCGCCTGGTAGTCGACGCCTCGGGCCGGCAGACCCTGCTGGGCCGTCAGCTCAAGCTCAAGGACGCGGACCCGGTCTTCAACCAGTACGCGGTCCACACCTGGTTCGAGGGCCTCGACCGCCAGGCGATCGCCGGCGGTTCCGAGCAGGCGGACTTCATCTTCATCCACTTCCTGCCGCTCGAGGACACCTGGGTCTGGCAGATCCCGATCACGGACACCGTCACGAGCATCGGCGTCGTCACCCAGAAGAGCCGGTTCGCCGAGGCGAGCGCCGATCGCGAGAAGTTCTTCTGGGACACCATCGCGACCCGCCCGGACCTGCTGGAGGCGCTCAAGCAGAGCGAGCGCGTCGAGCAGTTCAAGGCCGAGGGCGACTACAGCTACTCGATGCGCCAGATCTGCGGCGACCGCTTCGTGATGATCGGCGACGCCGCGCGCTTCGTCGACCCGATCTTCTCCAGCGGCGTCAGCATCGCCATGAACGGCGCCCGGATCGCCTGCCAGGACATCCTGGAGGCCCACCACGCGGGCGGCGCCTACCGCAAGGAGGAGTTCGCAACCTACGAGCGGCTCATGCGCGGAGGGGTCCGCCGCTGGTACGAGTTCATCTCGATCTACTACCGGCTCAACATCCTCTTCACCGCCTTCGTCCAGGACCCGCGCTACCGCCTCGACGTGCTCAAGATGCTCCAGGGCTCGTTCTACGAGGACGAGGAGCCCAAGGCGCTCACCGCGATGCGCGAGATCGTGACCGTGGTGGAGAACGACCCGACCCACCTGTGGCACCCGTACCTCGGAACCCTCCGGGCGCCGAGCGCCGCACCGGCGTTCTGACCGTGTCCGCCGCCGACACGACCACCGCCGTCATCCTGCTCGACTTCGCCGTGGTGGTCACCGCCGCCGGCCTGGCCACCGCGCTCGCGCGCCGGTTCGGCCAGCCGGCGGTGATCGGCGAGATCGTCGCGGGCATCGCGCTCGGCCCGTCCCTGCTCGGGCTGCTCCCCGGCGATCCGAGCCACTGGCTCTTCCCGACCGCCGAACGGCCGATCCTCGGCGTCCTCGGCAACGTCGGCCTCGTGCTCTTCATGTTCGTGGTGGGGTACGAGGTCGACCTGGGACAGCTCCGCAGGGCCCGGTCGGCCGTCGCCACGGTGGCGCTGGGCTCGATCGCACTGCCCATGGCCATGGGCACCGGCCTCGCGCTCTGGCTCTACCCGCAGTACCGGGACAGCCTCCCGGAGCACATCGGCCGGATCCCGTTCGTCCTGTTCCTGGGCGTCGCTCTGTCCATCACGGCCTTCCCGGTGCTCGCCCGGATCCTCACCGACCTGAAGCTCCAACGGAGCCCGATCGGCGGCTTCGCCATGTCCGTCGCCGCGGTGACGGACGTGCTCGCCTGGGCCCTGCTCGCCGTCGTGGTCCTGCTCGCCGTCGGCGGCAGCTGGACGGCGGTGGGGCTCCGGGCGGCCGGCCTGGTGCTGTTCGTGGTCGCCCTCGCTCTGGTCGTCCGCCCACTGCTGCGACGCCTGCTCCTCCTCTTGGAGGGCAGGCGCGCCGGCCCCCGGACCGTGCTGCTGATCATCGTCGTCGGACTGCTGCTGTCCTCGTGGGCCACCACCGAGCTCGGCTTCCACCCGATCTTCGGCGCGTTCGCCTTCGGCGCGGCCGTGCCCAAGGCCGCCCTCGCCGCGGTCGCGCCCGAGACGCTGCTGCTGATCGAGCAGACCGGTTGGCTGTTCATGCCGGTCTTCTTCATCACGACCGGCCTGGGCGTGGACATCGCGGGCATCGGCTGGGTCGGGCTCGGGCAGCTCGCCCTGGTGATGCTGGTCGCGTGCGCCGGCAAGTTCCTCGGTTCGGCGGGCGCGGCCCGGCTGGCCGGGATGCCGGCTCGTCAGGCCAGTGCGGTGGGCGTGCTGATGAACTGCCGCGGCCTCACCGAGTTGGTCGTCATCCAGGCCGGCGTCTCCGTCGGCGTCCTCACCCCGCGGCTCGCCACGATCATGATCGTCATGGCCGTCCTCACCACCGCCATGACGGCGCCGCTGTTCGGCCGCATCCACGGCAAGGCACCCCTCCCGCACGAGGCCCCGGACGCCACGGCCGCGCAGGTCTCTGCTCCCACCCGTGCCCGGTGACCGGCCGTCGGTGACCGCGCCCCGGTGCCCCCTCCCCACCCAGACCCGACGAGGAGTCAGTTCACCCGATGGATTTCGATCTCACGGCTGAGCAGCAGAAGCGCTTCGACGACCTGCGCGACGCGCTCATCTCCGCCTCCCCGGAGCCGGACGGCAGCGGTGCACCGTACGACCGGGATCGCTGGCAGGAGGTCGCCCGGCTCGGCCTCACCGGCCTCTGCCTGCCCACCGAGTACGGCGGCGGCGGCCTGGACACGCTGGACACCGCCCTCGGGCTGGAGGCCTTCGGCGAGGGGTACGCCGACACCGGCCTCGTCTTCGCCGTCTCGGCGCACCTGCTGGCCTGCGCGGTCCCGATCCGCGACTTCGCCGGGGACGACGTCCGGGCGGAGCTCCTGCCCGGGCTGGCTTCCGGCGCGCTGATCGCCGCCAACGCGATGACCGAGGACGAGGCGGGCTCCGACCTGCGCACCCCGAGCGTGACCGCGCGGCGGGACGGCGACCACTACGTCCTGCACGGTGAGAAGTCCTTCGCCAGCAATGCCCCCGCCGCCGACGTCATCGTCACCTATGCGGTGACCGATCCGGGGGCCGGCTTCCTGGGGCTCTCCGGCTTCGCCGTCCCCAGGAACCTGCCCGGCATCCACGTCAGCGAGCCCTTCACCAAGATGGGCCTGTCCAGCTGCCCGGCCGGCCGGGTCCGGTTCGACGGCTGTGCCGTTCCCGCGCGGTACCTGCTGGGCAGGGAAGGCCAGGGCACCGCCGTCTTCACCCACTCCATGCAGTGGGAGCGAACCTGCCTGTTCGCCGGCTACCTCGGCATGATGAACCGCCAGCTCGCCCGGTGCGCCGAACAAGCCCGCGAGCGGCGCCAGTTCAGCAAGCCGATCGGCTCCTTCCAGGCAGTGTCCCACCGGATCGCCGGTATGAAGCAGCGGCTCGAAGCGGCACGCCTGCTGCTGTACCGCGCCGCCTGGCTGCTGGCCCGGGACCGTCCCGACACCACCGCGATCGCGCTCGCCAAACTGGCGGTGTCGGAAGCCGCGGTGGCCAACAGCCTCGACGCGATCCAGGTCTTCGGCGGCTCCGGCTACCTGGCCGGGACCGGGGTGGAGCGCAACCTGCGGGACGCTGTCCCGAGCACCCTGTTCTCCGGCACCTCCGAGATCCAGCGCAACCTCGTCGCCCAGAGCCTGGGCCTGTAACGACCTGACCGGAGAACGAGCATGGCGATCCGCCGCAGCACGTGCCTGCCCCTGTCGGCCGCCCAGCATGACATCTGGGTCGCCCACCAGCTGGATCCGACCGGATCCAAGTACTCCATCGCCGAGTACCTGGACGTGGCCGGTCCGGTCGACCCGGAGCTTTTCCGAGCCGCCGCCCTGGCGATGTACCGGGACTTCGAGGCCCTGCGGGTCGCCGTGGTCGAACACGACCACGGCGTCTGCCAGATCCCCGACGACTCCGAGGACCCGGAGGTCCCGTTCGTCGACCTCACGGACGAGTCCGAACCGGAGGCCGCCGCGCACGCCTGGATCCGGGCCTCCGTGACCGCCCCGGTGGACCTCGGGCGTGCGCCCCTGCTGCGGGTGGCACTGCTGAAGCTCACTCCGGACCGGTACTTCTGGTACATCAGCGGCCACCACATCGTCGTGGACGGCTACAGCGGCTGGATGGTCGGACGGCACATCGCCGAAACCTACGCGGCGCTCCAGGCCGGCGCACCGCTCGAACCCGACCTCCGCGCGGTGCGCCGGCTCGTCCAGGAGGACCAGGACTACCGGTCCTCGGAGGACTTCGCACGCGACCGGGCGTACTGGGCCGACAAGACGGCCGGCCTCCCCGAGCCGGCCGCCCTCCTCACCGGTCGGGACAGCGGCGAGCCCGGCGTGCTGCGCCGCTCCCGCGAACTCCCCGGCATCGACCGGCACGTCCTGCGCAAGGCCACCGGCCGCTCCCTGCCGTCGGTGGCCATGGCGGCGGCCGCCGCCTACTGGCACCGGCTGACCGGGAGCCGGGACCTCGTGTTCGGACTGCCCGTGACCGCCCGTACGAACGCCGAGCTGCGCGACGTTCCGGGCATGGTCTCGAACATGATCCCCATCCGCCTCCTGGTGACGCCCGAGCGAAGCCTGCGCGAGCTCGCCGGGCAGGTGTCCGAGCAGATCCGCGAGGGGCTGCGTCACCAGCGCTACCGGTTCGAGGACGTCCAGCGGGACCTCGGCGCCGGGGGCGGCCGGCGCCGACTGGTCGGACCGCGGATCAACGTCATGCAGTTCGACTACGACCTGCGGCTCGGCGGACACCCGACCACCACCCACAACGTCGCCGTCGACCACGTCGAGGACCTGGACCTGGTGGTCTACGACACGGGCACCGGCCAGCCCCTGCGGATCGACTTCGACGCCAATCCCGGCCGCTACACCGCCGAGGACGTGGCCGCCCACCAGGACCACTTCCTGCGGCTGCTGACAGCCATGGTGGAGGAGCCGGACGTACCGCTGGGCCGGCTGCGGACCGACGCCCCCGGCGGCCTCCCCGCCGGCCCGGACGCCGGTACGGCGGTGCCCGGGGCGACCCTTCCCGAGCTGTTCGAGGCGCAGGTCGCGCGCACCCCCGACGCCACCGCCCTCGTCTGCGACGACACCGTCCTCAGCTACGCCGAACTCAACCCCCGCGCC
>NZ_LGDO01000095.1:0-15626 GCF_001279805.1 Streptomyces sp. XY431 | reverse complement strand
CTCCAAGGAGCCCCCGATGTCCTCGACCTCCCTCCCCCGAGCCCGGCACCCCCGGCACCCCCGACGCCTGCGCACCCTCCTCGGCATCGCGGCCTTGCTCGGCCTGGCCCTGCCGGGCGCCACCGCGACCGCCGACCCGGCGGAACGCCCCGGATCACCCGCCGCCGCGCTGCGGGAGGTGATGTTCGTGGGCAACAACTGGGACGGCACCGCCGACGTCATCACCTCGCGCGGCGAGCTGGCCCGGATCGGCCGGATCAACGTCGTCCCCGACAAGGACCGGCGCCTCACCGAGATCTACCTCGACCCGATCAAGCTGGGCTACTTCCTCGGGATCAGGCTCGGCCCCGGCGAGGGCCACGACCAGTTCGTCGACGACATGTACTCCACCCCGGACGGCACGGCCGTCGTCGTCTCCCGGCCGAGCTTCGCCGACGTGGTGTCCATCGACCTCGCCAGCGGCCGGATCAACTGGCGTTTCCCGGTGGCGGGTTACCGCTCCGACCACATGGCGCTCTCGCCCGACGGCACCCGGGTCGTGATCTCCGCCTCCACCGCCAACACCGTGCACGTCCTCGACATCGCCACCGGCCGCCAGCTCGGCTCGTTCCGGACCGGCGACAAGCCGCACGAGAACCTCTTCACCGACGGCGGCCGGTACATCTGGAACATGTCGATCGGCGACGTCAACACCGTCCTCGACGCCCCCTGGCTGGACTGGACCAAGGGCGATCGCCGGATCACCGTGGCCGACGCGACGACCTTCCGCACCGTGCGGGTGATCGACATGCGGGAGCGGCTGGACGCCTTCGGCCGCCCCGACCTGTCCGACGCCGTCCGCCCCGCCGCGTTCAGCCCGGACGGCTCGACGCTGTACTTCCAGGTCTCCTTCTTCAACGGCCTGGTCGAGTACGACGTCGCCACCGACCGGATCACCCGGATCAGGACCCTCCCCACCAACCCCGCGACCGACGAGGACCGCACCACCTGGGTCAACGACTCCCGCCACCACGGCCTGGCGATGAGCCCCGCCGGGGACCGGCTCTGCGTCGCGGGCACCATGGACGACTACGCCACCGTCGTCGACCGGGCGACCCTCCAGGAAGGGCCGCTGGTCCCCGCCGTCAAGCCCTACTGGGCGACCGTCAACGGCGACGGGACCTCCTGCGTCGTCTCCGAGGCCGGGGCCGACCGGGTCAGCGCCATCGACTTCGCCACCGGGCGGCGCACCTCCTCGGTCGACGTCGGCGACCACCCGCAGCGGGTCCGGCTCGGCCACGTACCCACCGAGTGGAGCGGCCCGGCGGCGCACTGACGCCGCCACCCACCCACCTCGGTGTGCCCGCCCTGCCCCGGCCGGGGGTCGGTCAGCCGTCGTGCCGCTGGTAGCCGGCCGTGCCGTGCAGCACCGCTCCGGCGGCCCGGGCCGACTCCAGGCTGCGGGTCAGCAGTTCGGCGCCGGCCGCCGGGTCCAGGTCCATCAGGCCCGGCGGCCAGGTGCCGGGCCGGACGACGAGCACCACGACGGCGCGCCGTCCGGCGGCGGCCGTCAGCCAGCCGGGCGAGGCCAGGACCTCGGAGACCGGTTCCCAGGCCTGCCGCCCGCCCACCATGACCAGCCGGACCAGGGCGCTCCCCACCAGCTCCACCACCGCGGTGGTGGCGGGCGGCTCCCCCGCGGCCAGGACGAATCCGCTGTCCACCGCGTTGTCGACGAAGGCCTCGAACAGGGTGGGGCCGATCTCCACGATCAGTTCGGCGAAGGGTGGTCCGAGCTCCACCGCCCGCACCGCCAGGGCCCACACCATCGGCACCGAGCCACCGTCGCCCGGGCCGTCCGTCTCGTCCGTGTGGTCCGTGTCGTCCGCCATGCCGGGTCCAACGAGCCGGCCGCCGATCCGACGCGGCCCCGCCCGGGTGGTCGGGCGGGGCCGGACGGGCGGAACAGGGCCGGACGGTCGGACAGGGCAGGACGGGCGGGCGGGGCAGGGCAGGGCAGGACGGGCGGGCGGGGCAGGGCCGAGCGGTCCGGACGGAACGGTCAGGGCGCGTCCCCCCGCGGCACGGCCGCGCGCAGCCGGCTCTCCAGGGCGACGACCTCCGCGAGCGCGGACGCGTAGAGGTCCGGGATCTCGGCCGCGAGGCCGCGCACCAGCGCGACCGCCTCCGTCGCCGCGGCCAGGCCGCCGGCCAGGTCGAGGCCGGCCTCGGCCCGCACCCGGGCGTGGAACGCCAGCGCCAAGCCCAGGTCTCCCCGCCGCGCCACCGGGTTGAGCGCGGCCTGCTCGCGCATCATCGCGACCGCCCTGGTGGTGACCTCGGCGGCCTCCCGGAACCGCCCCAGGTCGGCGAGCGCCGCCGCGTGCAGGGACAGCGAGTCGGCGAACAGCCCGCCGTGGACTCCCGGTTCGGCCCGGTCCAGCTCCTCCAGGATGGCAACCGACTCCGCCACGGCGGCCAGCGACTCGGCCCGGCCGTTGTGCATCCGGGCCGCGTTGCCCAGCGCCATCGCGAGGTCCCTGCGGTGCACCGCCGGATTGACCGCGGCCAGCCCGCGGTAGAGCGCCACGGCCTCCTGGATGCTCCTGAGCGCCCGGCGGTGCTGGTTGCGCGCCGACTGACGGCGGGCCAGGTTGTTCACCGCCTGGGCGAGTCCGTGGGTGTGGTCGGCCTGGTCCGCCGCGACCAGCCGGCGGTACAGGGACACCGACTCCTTGGTGACGTCCAGCGCCTCGGCGTGCCGCCCCAGCCGGGACAGCACCACGCCCAACTGGCTGAGCGCGTTGGCGAGCTGGGGACGGAAGGCGTGGTCCGCGCGGGCGAGCTGCCGGTGGAGGTCGACGGACTCCCGGGTCACGGCGACCGCCTCCTGCGGGCGCCCGAGCCCCCACAGCGCGGTGCCCAGACCGAGCAGGGTGGCGCCCAGCGGGGCGGTGAACGGTGCGGTCACCGCCTGCCCGCGCCCCAGGTGGACCGCCTCGGAGGCGGTGCGCAGGCACTCGTCCCAGCGGCCCAGTTTGGACAGCGCCTCGCAGCGGAGCACCAGGACGTAGGCGAGTGCGGCCGCCGTCTCCCGGTCCGCGGGGCGACTGCCGGCGGTGCGCCCCCGGAGGAGTACGGCCGCCTCCTCGGTCGCCGTCAGGGCTTCCTCGTAGCGGCCCGCGAGCACCAGTCGGGCGCACCGTTCGAAGGCCGCTCCGGCGGCGTCGGACGGTGCGGCGTCGGACGGACCCGCGGCGTCGGACGGTCCGACGCGGTCGAACGGTCCGTCCGGCGGTGGCGGCTGCTCGGCGCCCGGTATCTCCTCGGACATGGCCCTCCCGGGGTTCGGGAGCGGCCGCCGGGTGATCGAACCGCCGCTCGCTGAAGGGAACTGACGGTTCGTCGGATCACCGCCGGGCGGGCCCGGCGGTCTCCTCAGTATGCCCGGCCCGGCCGCCCCCGTACCGCCGAACGGCCGACTCCGGTCGCCGGCGCAGGCCGGTACGGGACGGCGGCGGGGCGGGTCACGCCGTCACCCCGCCGTCGGCGCCGGGCAAGGTCACGCCGTCACCTTGGCGACGAAGGCGGCGAGATTGGCGACCGTGCGCTCGATCTTCTCCTCCAGCGTGAGCGACTCGTGCAGCTTGGTGCCGACCTCCTTCTTGCCGCGGACGTACAGCGAGCAGGCGAGGTCGGCGCACATGTACGCGCCGACGGAGTTGCCCTGCTTGCCAGCCTTTCCGGCACGGGCCGCCACCAGCAGCGAGACGCCCCCGGTGTGCGTGGTGACGCACAGCGAGCAGAGGCTGCGGCGGGCCTGCCAGGAGGCGGCGCCGGAGGAGCGCAGCGCGACCGCGACCGGGCGGCCGTCGATCACGGCGGCGAGATAGGCCCGGTCCGGGGCCTGCGGGTCGCGCCAGCCGAGGAAGTCCAGGTCGTCCCAGGGCTGCTCGGCCAGGTCGCGGGGGACGTTCAGACGCGAGGCCTCACCCTTGGTGCAGTTGACGAAGGCGGCGCGGATCTCGGGTTCGGTCAATGGCTTCATAGGAAGCAACGTAAATTACCTAGGCGTCCTAGGCAAATGTATTATGGCTCCAGGTGACCGAGAGGACGGGTATGGCACGCGTGGGACTGAACACCGAGCGCCTGACAGTGGCGGGGGCGGAACTCGCCGACGAGGTCGGCTTCGACAAGGTGACCGTCTCCGCGCTCGCGCGGCGCTTCGGCGTCAAGGACGCGAGCCTCTACTCCCACGTCAAGAACTCCCAGGACCTCAAGACCCGGATCGCCCTGCTGGCCCTGGAGGAGCTGGCCGACCGCGCCGCCGCCGCCCTGGCGGGCCGCGCCGGCAAGGACGCCCTGACCGCCTTCGCCAACGCCTACCGGGACTACGCGCACGAGCACCCCGGCCGTTACGCCGCCGCGCAGCTGGACCTCGACCCGGAGACGGCCCGCGCCAGCGCGGCCGTCCGGCACTCGCAGATGACCCGGGCCATCCTGCGCGGCTACCACCTCGCCGAGCCCGACGAGACGGACGCCGTCCGCCTGCTCGGCAGCACCTTCCACGGCTATGTCGCCCTCGAACGCTCCGGCGGGTTCCAGCACACCCCCCGCACCGCCGAGGACAGCTGGGCCAGGATCCTGGACGCGCTCGACGCCCTGCTGCGGGCCTGGCCCGCCGGCTGACCTGCGGCGAACGAACAGCACCGGCGACCGGACAAGCGCCGGTACGGGCACGGCGAACGACGACGGGCTCCACCCGGCGCAGGCCGGTGGAGCCCTGTCGTCCGCGGGCCCGCCCCCGCTCCGGTCGGGGCGGGGGGGGGCCACGGGGGCCCGGCCGGGGCGTGGGGGGGGGGGAATCCCGCGCCCCGGCCGGGGGTCTCTGTCAGCCGGTGACCTCGACGATCGAGGTGCGACCGGCCGGAACGGTGACGGTGGCGCAGGTGTAGACCGTCCCGTCGACCGTGACGGTGCGGGCGGTCTGCGCGGCGCCGTCGACGGTGATGCCGCTGTGGGCGCCGGCGAACCGAGCGGTCCAGGTCAGGCTTCCGGCGGCGGAGGTGTTGGTCAGCGTCGACCGGGTGCCGCCGTCGTGGCGCAGGGTCACCGTGCCGGTGCCGACGGGGACGGAGCTGAGCTGCAGCCAGCCCATGTCGGCGGGCAGGCCGGAGGCGGTGGTGAGTGCCTGGCCGGCCGCGTCGGGCTGGACGCCCAGCAGGCCCTGGACGGTCTGGCCGAGCAGCGTGAAGGCGATCTCGGGGTAGTCGCCGTTGAGGAAGCGCCCGCTGCTGTGCGTGGCACCGGCCCGGTCGTAGACGTAGCGCATCCACTTCCAGCCGTTCGCGGGCTGGTTGTGGGCGAAGAAGACGTCGGGCAGGTAGGTGGCGGCCTCCAGGTTCTCCGGCGCGCCGCTGCCGGAGGCCTGCGCGTCGATCCAGGCCAGGTAGTCGTTCTGCCGGGCGCCCGGGTCCATGATCCCCTTGAGCGGGATGAACCAGGAGTTCTCCTTGCCCCAGTCGCTGTACGCGGTGCCGTTGACGTCGTAGGCGCGCACCACCCGGCCGGGGTTCCTCGGGTCCACGCTCCAGGTGGAGTTGAAGTAGGACTTCAGGGTGGCGGCCTTGGCGTTCAGTCCGGCGGCCGTGGCGGTGTCGCCCTTGGCGGTGGCGAGCTCGGCGGCGGACAGGTAGGCGCGGTACTGGGAGGCGATGGCGTCGCCGGACTCGGCGAGCGTGGCACCGTTCTCGTTGTAGCTGGCGACGCCCTCGAAGATGTCGCCGCTGGTGGCCTGGGCGACGGGGACGCCGCCGTTGTCGATCGGGCCGGTGTGCCCGGTGATGTACGGGCCGACCGTGCTCGCGACGAAGCCGGACATCGCCGGGTCGTTCAGGTAGTCGGTGTCACCGGTCCAGCTGTACGCCTCGTTGATCTTCTGGGCGAGCTCGAAGGCGGCGGGGAGCTCGCGGACGAACGAGGTCGGGCTGCGGTAGTCGATCGACAGCGGGGTCTTCGCGTCGAAGTTGACGGCCCAGTACGGCATGTGGTCGGGGGCGCCGGCCGCCGAGGAGGCGAAGGAGCGGAGCATCGTCTTGGTGGCCCCGTCGAGGCCGAGCAGGTGGGCGCCGACCACCTGGTGGGCGAAGTCCCGCGAGTAGAACCCGGAGCGGTGCGGGTAGCCGGCCCAGTAGGAGGCGGCGTAGACGCCCTGGCCGCTGCCGCCGCTGTTGCGCTCGTCCGCGTTGAGCGGGCCGGTGGCGCCGGGCTGGGAGCTGAAGGAGTTGGCCTTGGCCCGGGCCCACTCGAACATCGCCGTGACGGTGGCATCGGAGGAGGTGAGCCGCGGCGCGTTGGGGGCGGCGGGGGCCACGGTGACGTCGTCGACGTTGACCCAGCCGCCGGGCGCCGAGTCGATCGCCACGGTGACGGTGTCGCCCGCCGCCACCCGCACGCCGGACACGGTGTACTGGGCGTAGACGCGCTGCGAGGGGATCGCCACGGTGCCCGCGGTGGTGCCGTTGACCTGCACGGTCAGGGTGCCGCCGGCCGCCGAGGAGGCGATCCAGGCGCCGATGTCGTAGCCGCCGGCCTGCGGCGCGGTGGCGGTCCGGCTGATCCGGTAGCCGGTGCCGGCGTCCAGGTAGGCGGCCCGCGAGCCGCGGTGCGCGTTGTTCCCGGCGGTGCCGGTGTGGGCGCTGAACGTCCAGCCGCTGCCGCCCTGTTCGAAGCCCGGGTCGCCGAACACCAGCGGGTCGGCCCGGGTCAGCAGCCACTGCTGGCCGAGGCCGCCGTGGCAGGTGGACTGCTGGATCCGCGCGTTCGGCGTGGGGGCGCCGTTCGGCAGGTCGAGGCAGAGCGCGCCGTTGGCGGGGTGGACCAGGAAGGCGCCGTCGGCCGCGCTCTCCAGGGTGAACTGCTCGTTGGCCGACTCGTCGCAGGCGTACTCGATGAGCGCGGCGCCGGGGGCGGTGGAGGCGCCCTCGACGTTGAGACAGGACTGCGGGGCGGAGCGGTCGGCTATCCGGTAGCCGCCGCGGCCGTTGGGGGTGAACTGCCAGCGCTGGCCCAGGACGCCCTGGCAGGGCTGCTGCACCACCGGGGTGCGGTCGGTGCCGGCGGCCCACAGGCCGCCCAGGCACTGGCCGCTGGCACCGGAGGCGATGGTGTAGGCGGCTCCGGCGGCCACCGGCTCGCCGGCCGCACGGGCCGCTCCGGCGGGGAGCAGGGTCAGGGCGCTCGCGGCGAGGGAGACCAGGCCCAGGTGGGCGTGGACGCGCGGCGCGCTGCGACGGGGAACGGGGTGGGGCAACGTATCCTCCGACATCGTTGTGGAAGGTACGCCCCCGGCGGCTCAGGCTGGCGGCCGACGGGGACGGTGGGGGGCGGTCGTGCCGCGCACGACCACCTCCGGCTGGAACATCAGTTCGCCGACCGGGACCTGGTGGCCCGAGAGCAGGCCGACCAGCGCCCGGGCGACCTCGGCGGCCAGCCGGTCGACGGGCTGGCGCACCGTGGTGAGCGGGGGATCGGTGAACTCCATGAGCGGGCCGTCGTCGTAGCCGATCACGGAGATGTCCTCGGGGACGGACAGCCCCTGCCGGCGGATCGCCCGGATCGCGCCGAGCGCCATCTGGTCGCTGGCGGCGATCACACCGGTGACGCCCTGGGCGAGCAGCTGCTCGGCGGCGAACTGGCCGCCCTCGACCGAGTAGGTCTGGTGCACCACGAGTTGCTCGTCCTCGCCGAGGCCGAGCGCCGTCATCGCGGCCCGGTAGCCGGCCACCCTCCGGTCGGTGGGGCGGTTGCCGACCGGGCCGGCCGCCATCGCGATCCGGCGGTGGCCGAGCCCGTGCAGATGGCGCACCGACAGCTCGGCCGCGTAGGCGTCGTCGGTGGAGAAGGCGACGGAGGGGCTGTCCTCGAACCGGCCGTTGATGCAGACATAGGGAACGGGGCGGTGTTCCAGCAGCTGGAGGACCTCGGGGTCGATGTTCTCCAGGGTGTTGCTGGCGGAGCAGAACACTATCCCGGTGGCGCCGAGGTCCAGCAGGGACTTCAGGAAGTCGCGCTCCTGCACGCCACCCGGCAGCGCCGGGCAGACCACGGCCCGCAGGCCGTGCGGGGCCAGCGCGAGGCCGATCCGCTCCGCCATCACGCCGAAGATCGGGATCGACAGCCCCGGGGTGATCACCCCGACGATGCCGCCGGAGGCGGCGCCGCGCTCGTAGCCGACCTCTTCCATGGCGCGCTCGACCAGCTGACGGGTCTTCTGCGACACGCCGGCCTTGCGGTTGAGCACCCGGCTGACAGTGGCCACGCTGACACCGGCGTGCTGCGCGACTTCGGTGATCCCGATTTTCTCCTGCTCCATTTCCCTGCCCCCAATGCGTTGATCGTTTCGCCGGTCGGCCGTAACTATGTCATCCCGTGGCCTCGGTGACGTCGCACAGGCCGCCCGCCGGGACGGCGACCGAGTGCAGGCCCTCCGCGAGGTCCAGCAGCAGCTCGGGACGGGGCCGGCCGGCCGCGTCGTAGGGCTCGATCCGGACCCGGCGGGCGGGCCCCTCGACCTCCAGCAGCAGGCGGCCGGTGGTCGAGGCGTTCACCAGGGTGAGGGCCTGCCAGGGGCCGGTGGGCAGGGTGACCGGGCGCTCGTCGTAGGCGGTGACCACCCACTGGTCCCCGTGTCTCGCGGTGACCTGCGGGTACAGCTCGTCGGGACGGCCTGGCTCGTAGTGGCCGCCGGTCAGGGCGGGTGCGAGCCGGCGCCAGGTGGCCAGCCAGAACGCCAGCGCCTCGCGGTGCGGCGCGGGGAGTTCGGTGAGCCGGGCGGAGATCTGCGGCACCGAGTGGAGCGCGCCGTGGACCTGCCGGGCGAGCACCTCGGGCGCGCCCTCCGGGTCCCACATCAGCATGTCGGAGTGGACGGCGCCGCCGGGGGCGAGCATGGCGATGTCCAGGGTGCGGACCCGGTTGGCAACCGCGTCGGCCGGGCAGTCGATCGCGCGCAGCAGATTGCCGTAGGCGGTCATGGCCGGGCCGGTGTAGCGCTGGCGCAGCTCGATCACGAACTCGTCGCCGCGCAGCTCCCTGAGCTCCTCGCGCAGCAGGGCGAGCAGCAGCGCCATCGCCTCGCCGACGTCGGCGACGAAGCCCGGGCCGGCGTCCTCGGGCACGGGGGCCGCGCCGTAGGCCACGGCCTCGTCCAGGAAGTCGATCTTCAGTCCGTCCAGGCCGTAGTCGGCGACGGCGTCGCGGCAGACCCGGACGACGTGCTCGCGGACCTCGGCGTGGCGCGGGTCGAGGATCCGGCAGTCCAGCCGGTGCACGTAGTGCGGGGCGAACCGGGCCCAGGTGCGGTGGGCCTCGGCGCGCTCGCCGAGCAGCAGCGGGGCGATCCAGGCGGTGTAGCGCAGGCCGGCCGCCCGGACGGTCTCGACGTGGGCGCGCAGGTCGGGGAACTTGACCGGGTCGGCGGTCCAGTCGCCGCAGCCGGCGTAGCCCCGGCCGTCGCCGTGCAGCTGCCAGCCGTCGTCCAGGAACAGCTGCCCGCAGCCGAGTTCGGCCGCGAGCACGGCCTCCCGCTCGACGCCGGCGGCGGTGACGTCCTGGGCGAAGGCGTACCAGGTGGAGTAGACCGGGGTGCGGCCGAAGTCGGGCGTGGGCAGCGGGGTGCCCTCCGGCAGGGTGGCGAACCACTCCCGCAGGTCCCGCAGCGCGGCGGCCAGGGTCGCGCCGGGCGCGGCGAGCCGCAGCCGGAAGGTCTCCCCCGCGGCGAGCGGGAAGCGCAGCCAGACGCCGAAGCGCTTGTGCTCCTCGCTGACCCCGAAGCGCACGGCGGTCTGCCGGACGGTGCGGTCGGCGGCGAAGGCGAGCATGGTGCGCCCGGCGGTGTCGTACAGGCAGCCCACCGGGGCGGAGTCCACCAGGGAGACCGGGCGCCAGGGCGACCAGTCGGCGGGCAGGGTGCGCTCCCAGCCGGCGTTGGGGTGCCAGAAGCCGGCCGCGTCGCCGAGCGGGACGTCCAGGCGGACGGTCACCCCGGTGTCGGCGGTGGCGGTGATCCCGGCGGTGGCGGTGGTCCCCGCGGTGGTCCCCGCCGTGATCCCCGCGGTGGTCCCGGCGGCGTTCCAGGCGGTGTCGTCGACCTCGTGGGTCGTGTCGACGGTGCCGGGCGCGGCCTGGACGGTGATCCGGACGCCGTGCAACAGCAGTTCGTGCGTGCCGCCCTCCCACTGGTCCGGGGTGAAGGTGGGCAGCGCGGCGAGGTCGATGGAGCCGGTCTGCACGGCGGGCCTCTCTCGGGTCGGGGTCGGGACGGGGGTGGTGCCGGAGGTGGCGCCGGGGTCGGTGCCGGGGGTGGTACCGCGGATGGTGCCGGGTTCCGGCGCTGCCGCGGTCACTGCTTGACGGCCCCGGCGAGCATCCCGGAGACGAAGTGCTTCTGCAGGAAGAGGAAGAGCACGGCCATCGGGACCGCCGCGACGGCGGTGCCGGTGAGCAGCTGGCCGTAGTCGACGTCGGAGCTGCCGGTGAGCGCGGCCAGGGCGACCGGGATGGTGTACGAGGCCGGGTCGCGCAGCGCGATCAGCGGCCACAGGAAGTCGTTCCACTGGAACAGGAACAGGAACATGGCGAGCGCCGCGAGGGCCGGACGCATGGTCGGCAGGGCGATCCGCAGGAAGAGCCGCAGCTCGCCGCAGCCGTCGATCCGGCCGGCCTGGAGCAGTTCGTCCGGCAGCGCGCTCATGGACTGGCGCATCAGGAAGATGCCGAACGGCAGGGCCAGGTTGGGCAGCAGCACGGCCTGGTAGGTGTTGAGCCAGTCCAGGTTCACCATCATCTTGAACAGCGGGACGATGGTGAGCTGGGTCGGCACCACCAGGGCGAGCAGCAGCACCGAGAACATCAGGCCCTGGCCGCGGAAGCGGAACTTGGCGAAGCCGTAGCCGGCCAGGGTGCAGACGATCCCGCCGAGCACGGTGTAGGTGACCGACAGCATCAGGGAGTTGAGCACCACCCGGCCGAAGCCGACGGACTCCTCCAGGTTGCCGAGGTTGGTGCCCAGCTCACCGCCGGGCAGCAGCTGCGGCGGGCGGCCGAAGATGTCGTGCGAGGTGTGGGTGGAGGCGATCGCGAGCCAGTAGAGCGGTGCGACCGTGAAGGCGAGCAGCGCGAGCATCCCGGCGGTGAGCAGCACCTGGCCGCGTCGGGACGCGCGGAACGCGGGGCTGGTGGTGGCTGCCATCAGTCCTCCTCCTTGGCGAGCTTGACCTGGATGAGGCCGAACAGCGAGATGATCAGGACCAGCGCGTAGCCGATGGCGGACGCGTAGCCGAAGTCGAAGTACCGGAAGCCGGTCTGGTACAGGTACACGCCGATGGTGGTGGTGGCGTTGTCGGGGCCGCCGCCGGTCATGATGAACGGCTCGTCGAACAGCTGCAGGGTGCCGATGGTGGACAGCACCACCGTCAGCAGCAGGGCCGGGCGCAGCCCGGGCAGGGTGACGTGCCAGAACCGGCGCAGCGGGCCGGCGCCGTCGACGGCGGCGGCCTCGTGGTGCTCGGCCGGGATCGACTGGAGCCGGGCCAGGTAGATGACGGCGTTGTACCCGGTGTAGTGCCAGGTCAGCGCGAGCATGATGGACACCCGGGCCCAGAACGGGTCGTTGAGCCAGTGCACCTCGGGCAGGCCGACCAGCTGGAGCAGCCAGTTGGCGGCGCCGGAGTCCTGGTTGAGCAGGGCGCCCATCATCAGGCCGTAGGTGACCAGGCCGGTCACCACCGGCAGGAAGAAGCCGAGTCGGAACAGCGGCTTCCAGCGCAGCAGCGCCGAGTTGAGCGCCACGGCCAGGCCCAGCGAGAGGGCGAGCATGACCGGCACCTGGACCACCAGGATCAGCGCGGTGTTGCCGAGCGCCTTCCAGAACAGCGGGTCGTTCAGCAGCCGCTCGTAGTTGCCGAGGCCGGTCCAGGTCTGGGTGGTGCCCTCGGTCCGGTACAGGCTGAGGACGAAGGACCAGACCACGGGGTACAGCCGGAAGGCGGCGAACAGCGCGAGGGCGGGGAGGACGAACAGGTACGGCGCCAGGCGGGCGCCGCCGCCCCGGCCCGCCCGCCGGCGGGCCGGGGCGGCGGCGGGTCCGGGGTGGGACCCGGTTCCCGCCCTCGCCGGTGTTGCGGTCGTCATGCCTGGGCCCTCAGGGTCTGCTGCACGAGCTGGTCGGCGGCGGCGCGCAGCACCGTGGCCGGGTCGGCGCCCTGGAGCAGGACCTTGGTCTGGGCGTCGTCGATGACCTTCAGCGCCCGGGCGTAGTCGGCGGTGTAGTTGGTCGGCACCGACGGCTTGGACAGCTCCTCCAGGAGCACCTCGGCGTACTTCTGGCCGCCGAAGTAGGCGCTCTCGGTGTGGAAGGCCGGGTCGTCGTAGGCCTTGAGCAGGGCCGGGAAGATGCCCTTGTTCTTGTAGATCGGGACCTGGGACTCGGGCCGGGTGAGGGCGAACTCGGCGAAGGCGAACGCCGCCCGCTGGTTCTTGCTGGAGCCGGCGACGGCCAGGTGGGTGGAGTTGACGATCGCCGAGCGCGAGCCGCCGGGGGTGACGGCCGGCGGGAGCATCAGGCGCCAGTTGCCGCTCTGGTCGGCGGCGAGGGACTCCATGTAGCCGCCGTACCAGGCGGGGTTGGGGCAGACGGCGACCTTGCCGGCCTTGACCGCGGAGTCGTAGCCGGGCGCGCCGGGCGAGCCCTGGACGTCGAGCAGCAGCCCGGCGTCGTTCATCTCCTTGATCAGGGTGAGCGCCCGGACGGCCTCCGGCGAGTTGATGGTGATCTTGCCGTCGATGTTGAAGTAGAACGTGCCCTGGAGCTGGAGCAGCAGCTGGAAGAGGTTGGCCGAGTCGGCCTGCGAGGCCGAGCGGTCCACGGCCAGCAGCGCGGTGCCGGTGGCCTCCTTGACCTTCTTGCCCGCGGTGATGACGTCGTCCCAGGTGGCGAGCGAGGCGGCGTCGACGCCGGCCTTCTGGAACAGGTCGTTGCGGTAGAAGAAGCCGCTCGCGTTGGCCTCCCACGGCAGGGCGTAGACCTTGGACTGGCGGGAGACGGTCTGCCACAGGCCCGGCGCGAAGGCGTCGGCGTACTTGTTGGCGCCCAGGGCGCCGAGGTCCGCGAGGCCGCCCGGGAACTTCTCGATGTAGCCGGGCAGGTAGTCGACGCCGATGTGCAGCACGTCGGCGAGGCCCTGGCCGCCGGCGGCCATCGCGATGGTGATCTTGTCCCAGATCGCCGGGTTGCCGATGTCCTGGACGGTCACCTTGACCTTGGGGTGGACGGCGTTGAAGGCCGGGATCAGGGCCTTGAGCTCTGCCGCCGGGTTCTTCCAGCTCCACACGGTGACCGAGCCGGACAGCTCGCCGGAACCGCCCGCGTCTCCCCCGCCGGAGTCGGAACCGCCGCACGCGGCCAGGACCGAACCTCCGCCGGCGGCCACGGCCGCCGCGCCGATCCCCTTGAGGAAGCCACGCCGACTCGGCCCGCCCACGATTCTGCCACCCATGTCCGGAGCTCCTTCGCTCTGCTCGGGACCGCGCCGCACGCGGCGGTCCCGACTGACTGCGACGCACCACCGATCGGTGCCGCCGCCGTCCCGCTGATCGCGGGAACGGGAGTGAATCTAGCCAGGCCATGAATGGTTAACAACAGTTTTCGAAAATTTTTCGTCGTACAGAGCGAAAACGTTACAACGTGATGGTGGAGTCTGACGAGGGCATGCCAAAGACCGTGCCGCCGGCCGCCGGCGGCACGGGCCTCGCAGGTCAGCGCGGTGGGAGCTGGGCGGTGCCGAAGCGGCGGCGGTAGTCGGAGGGGGTGGTGCCCAGATGGTGGGCGAAGGCCCGGCGCAGGCTCTCGTCACTGCCCAGGCCGCTGCGCCGGGCGGCCGAGGTGACGCTGTGGCCGTCCAGCAGCAGCTGCTGGGCCCGGTCCAGCCGCACCCGTTCGACCCAGCGGGCCGGGGAGGTGCCCAGCTCGGCGCGGAACAGCCGGGTCAGATGACGGGTGCTGACCGCCGCGGTGGCAGCCATCGCGGGCAGGCCGTGGTCGGCCGCCGGGTCGGCCAGGACGGCCTCGGTGACGGCGCGCAGCAGCTCGCCCCGGGCCGGCGGGTCGGCCGCCGCGGTCGAGAACTGGGACTGGCCGCCGGGGCGCCGCATGAACACCACGAGTTCGCGGGCGATGCCCCGGGCGGTGTCGGCGCCGTGGTCGTCCTCGACCAGGGCGAGGGCGAGGTCGATGCCCGCGCTGATGCCCGCACTGGTGTGGAAGCGGCCGTCGCGCACATGCAGGGCGTCGGGCTCGACGCGGACCTCGGGGTGGCGCCGGGCCAGCGCGGCGGCGTGCCGCCAGTGGGTGGTGGCGCGGCGGCCGTCCAGCCGTCCCAGCGCGGCCAGGACGAAGGCGCCGCTGCAGACCGTGGCCACCCGCCGGGCCCGCGCGGTGAGGTCCCGGGCGGCGGCTAGGAGTTCCCGGTCGGGCCCCCGGGTGGCGAGGTGGTCGGCCCCGACGATCACCAGGGTGTCCAGCGGGCCGGCGTCCGCCGGGGCGACGGTCCCGGCCAGGGCGACGCCGTTGGAGGCGGTGACGGTGCCGCCCCGGGGCGAGACCAGGACGGTCGGGTACGGGTGGCCGAGCGCGCCGGCCACGTGGAAGACCTCCAGCGGACCGCTGAGGTCGAGCAGGGTCAGCTCGTCGAACACGAGGAAGGCGACCCGGCCGGGCGGGCCCTGCTCCGGCGTGCCCGGATCCGTCTTTCCCTGCTCGGTCGGGTCCGGATCCGTCATGTCCGGATCCGTGGTGCGGAGGGCCGAAAGGACATGGCGCCAGCCTACGCCACCGCGCGACAGTGGAGGAGTTCACCGAGAGAGCGTCGAAGCAAGAGCGGAAATGGGGAAGTCGAGATGAGCGAGACGATCGCCGGAGTGCGGATCCCGGACAGCGCCCTGGCCAGGGAGGCGACCGAGCTGGTGCGGGACGCGGCCTCGCCGCTGCTGTTCGACCACTCCCGCCGGGTGTTCCTGTTCGGGGCGCTGCGCGGCGCCGAGCAGGGGTTGGACTACGACCCGGAGCTGCTCTACGTCGGGGCGATGTTCCACGACCTCGGGCTGACCGGGCGGTTCGCCCGCACCGACCGGCGGTTCGAGATCGACGGCGCCGAGGAGGCGCGGCGGTTCCTGCACGCCCACGGCATCACCGGCGAGCCGGCCGACCGGGTGTGGACGGCGATCGCCCTGCACACCACCCCGGAGGTCCCGCTGCACATGGCACCCGAGATCGCCCTGGTCACCCGGGGTGTGGAACTGGACGTCCTCGGCATCGGCTACCACGCGGTGAGCGAGGAGCAGCGCGCCGCCGTCACGGCCGCGCACCCCCGGCCGGACTTCAAGAACCGGATCCTCGCCGCGTTCACCGAGGGCATCAAGGACCGCCCGGCCACCACCTTCGGCAACGTCAAGACCGATGTCCTGGCGCACTTCGTCCCGGGCTTCGAGCGGGGTGACTTCGTCGAGGTCATCCTCGGCTCAGACTGGTCCGAGTGAGACCGGCGCCCGCCGGACGAACGGGGCGGGCGGGGTCTCCTGTACGACGGTGC
>NZ_LGDO01000094.1:0-15797 GCF_001279805.1 Streptomyces sp. XY431 | reverse complement strand
GCCGCCGCCGTGGACGTGCAGGTCGACGAAGCCGGGCACGACGGTGTACCCGGTCAGGTCGAGGTCGCCGGGCGTGGCGGTACCGCCGAGGCCGGCGATGGTCGTCCCCCCGATCGAGAGCCGGCCGTTCTCCACCACGCCGCCGGGCAGGACCAGCCGGGCGCCGGACAGTGCGAGTCGGTCCGCGGTCATGCGGTCACCTCCGGGAAGAGGACGCGGGCCACCGCCCGCCCGCCCCGCCGGTCGGATCGTGGTGGCGGGGCAGCGGTCGGCAGCGCGCGTCGATCAAAACTGTTCGCTGTGCCGGGTACTTTAATCAGTTCCGAGCAGCTTGCCGCGAGGTCGACTTGTCGTATACCTGCCGCCCTGCCTGCGCCGAAGCGCCGTTCCCCGGTTCCGGAAGCCGCCGCTGCGGTACGGACCAAGCCTCGTCTAGACTCCCCGACATGCTCAAAGCTGACCGGACCGCCAAGATCCTCGCTCATGTCACCGAAGCGGGGAGCGCCGACGTGCACGCGCTGGCGGAGTTGCTGGGCGTCTCCACCGCGACGGTCCGGCGCGACCTCCAGGAGCTCCACGACCAGGGTCTGCTGCACCGCACCCGCGGCGGCGCCGTGACCGGCACCGTCAATCTGGAGCTGCCGCTGCGCCACCGGCACGGCAAGCGCCAGGCCGAGAAGCGCCGGATCGCCCTGGCGGCCGAACGCCTGGTACCGGAGGGCGCCGTGGTCGGCCTGACCGGGGGCACCACGACCAGCGAGCTCGCCCGGGTGCTCGCCGAGCGCGGCGGGGTCACCATCGTGACCAACGCGGTCAACATCGCGGCCGACCTGATCGTCCGGCCGGAGATCCGCCTGGTGGTGGTCGGCGGCATCGCGCGGTCGGCCAGCTACGAACTGGTCGGACCGGCGGCCGAGCGGATGCTCTCGCAGTACCACCTGGACGTCGCGTTCATCGGCGTCGACGGCCTCACCGCCAGCGAGGGCTGCACCACGCACGACGAGATGGAGGCCCACACCGACCAGGCCTTTCTGCGCAGTGCCGCGCGCTCCGTCGTCCTGGCGGACAGCAGCAAGGTCGGCCTGGTGACCTTCGCCGCGATCTGCCCGCTGACGGACATCCACGACCTCGTCACCGACGACGGGCTGACCGGCGCCCAGGAGAAGGCCGTCACCGGCTGCGGCGTGCGGGTGCTGCGCGCCTGACCCCGGCCGCCCGGCCCCGCCTGCCCCCGGCGCCCGCGCCCGCGGCCCCGGCCCCGCACCCGCGACGGCCGCGACCCGCCGCCGGGGGCTCCGGCGACTGCGCCCCCGCCGGCACGCATGCCAACGTGCACACTCCGTGCTTTTGCACCCCTTGCAAACAAATTTGAGCAGAGGACCGCACTCCGCTCCCCCACCCGCCCCCCCACGCGCTCCGGAGCCTGCTCCCACCGGTCGACGCGGGCTCCCGCCGACCGGTCCCCGAGGTCGATCCGTCCATGCCGACCAGGCAGGACACCGCATCTGACGATGCGTCGGAAGCGTCCACCGGGAACGGTCGAACCGTCCGGCAGGCGGCACGTCCGCAACGGTCCGGTAACAGCAACTAGACCGCCCGGCGCCCCTCGTGAATACTTCCGTGAACAACGGGCACTTCACATTTGCGCAAACCTGGCTGTCTTCAAGCACAAACAAGCAGCCACGACCGGCTGCCCGCCCGTTGGACAGCCGACAGGTGCACCGAGCGGCGGCCTCCCCCAGCCCCCGCGACGCACCGGTGCGGTGCTCGGCTTCTGCACTCCCAGGAACGAACCCCCGCCCCCGGCCCGGGTTCGCAGGACGAAGGCGGTACACGGCCATGAACAAGCGGCTCCTCGGCATCCCCCTGCTGTGCGCCACCGCGGCGCTGACGCTCACCGCGTGCGGCAGCGGCGGATCCAGCGGCTCCGGCGGCGGGAACGTCACCCTCAAGCTGGTCGCGGCCGACTACGGCGACAAGGCCTCCAACAGCTCCAAGGGCTACTGGGACGGCGTCGCCGCCGCCTTCACCGCCGCCCACCCCGACATCAAGGTCGACGTCCAGGTCATCAACTGGAACGACATCGACAGCCAGGTCAAGACCATGATCCAGAGCGGGAACGTCCCCGACGTCCTGCAGACCGGCGGCTACGCCGACAAGGTCGCGGACGACCTCCTCTACAAGGCCGAGGACGTGCTCTCCACCGCGACCAGGGCCAACCTGATCGCCACCTTCGCCGACGCCGGAAAGGTCAAGGACACCCAGTACGGCATCCCGTTCGTCTCCTCCGCCCGCGCCTTCTTCTACAACAAGGCCCTCTTCCAGCAGGCCGGCATCGCCCAGCCCCCCACCACCTGGGACGAACTCAAGGCCGACGCCGAGAAGATCAAGGCGAAGGTGCCGGGCGTCGTCCCCTACGCCCTGCCGCTGGGCCCGGAGGAGGCCCAGGGCGAGAGCATGATCTGGGAACTCGGCAACGGCGGCGGCCACACCGACCGCAGCGGCGCCTACACCGTCGACAGCCCGGCCAACGTCGGCACCTTCAGCTGGCTGAAGGCCAACCTGGTGCAGCCGGGCCTCACTTACGCCAACCCCGCCACCACCGACCGCAAGACCGCCTTCGCCGACTTCGCCGCCGGAAAGACCGCCATGCTCAACGGCCACCCCTCGCTCATCTCCATGTCCACCGAGGGCAAGGTCGACTACGGTGTGGCCCCCATCCCCGGCAAGACCGGGCCGCTCAAGTCCACCCTGGGCGTGGCGGACTGGACCATGGCCTTCAAGAAGAACGGCCACGCGGCGCAGATCAGGACCTTCCTCGACTTCGCGTACGCCAAGGAGAACACCCTCAAGTTCGTCGAGACCTACAACCTGATGCCCGTCACCCAGGACACCCTGAAGGAGATGAGCACGGGCGGCAAGCACAAGGACCTCGAGCCCTTCTTCGCCCTGCTGCCCGGCGCCGCCTTCTACCCCCTGGGCGACACCGCCTGGGACGCGGTCTCCGCCGAGCTCAAGAAGGGCATCGGCTCCGCGGTCGCCGACGACCCCGCCAAGGTCCTGGGCGACCTGCAGAAGAAGGCCCAGGCCGCGGTCGCCGACAAGTAGCCCGCCCGCGCCCCCGGTTCCACGGCACCGCACGCACGGCACCGCACGCACAGCACCGCACGCACAGCACCGCACCCGCCGCATCTGCGGTTCCCGCCGCACCCTCCGGGTGGCGCGCGCCCTCCCGCGCGCCGCCCGGCCGGCGGAGCCCGCACGCCCGGAAGGCACCCTCGTGTCCCTCAAGTCAGCTTCCCCACAAGGCCGGAGGGCCGGCCGGCGCCCGCCCGCCCGCTCCCTCGCCGCCCGGCTCGGCCCGCTGCCGTGGATCGGCCCGGCCGTCCTGCTGATCGTCCTGGTGGTCCTGTGGCCGGTCTACGAGATGATCCGCACCTCCTTCCTGCGGATCAGCACCAGCGGCTTCGTCCGCGGCTCGGCCGGACTCGACAAGTACCGCAAGCTCTTCGACGAGCCCGACCTCGGCCGGGTGCTCGTGCACACCGTGGTCTGGACGCTGGCGGTGGTCGGGCTGACGATGCTCCTCTCGCTGGCCCTGGCCCAGCTCTTCGACCAGCGCTTCCCCGGGCGCCGCTTCACCCGCTGGGCGCTGATCGCGCCCTGGGCGGCGTCGGTGCTGATGACCTCCATCGGCTTCAAGTGGATGCTCAACCGGACCTCCGGGGTGCTCAACACGCTGCTCGCCGACCTGGGGCTGATCGACGCCCCCCGGGACTGGCTCGGCGACCCCGACACCGCCTGGCCCTGGATGATGCTGGTGGCGGTCTTCGTCTCACTGCCCTTCACCACCTACACCCTGCTCGCCGGCCTCCAGACCGTCCCGGCCGAACTGCACGAGGCGGCAAGGGTGGACGGCGCCACCGCGTTCCAGAGCTACGTGCGGATCACCCTGCCGCTGCTGCGGCCGGCCTTCCTGGTCGGCCTCGTGATCAACCTGATCAACGTCTTCAACTCCTTCCCCGTGATCTGGGGCATGACCCAGGGCGGGCCCAACAGCGACACCGCCACCACGACGGTGTTCATGTACCAGTTGAAGAACACCGACATCGGCGAGTCGGCCGCCATGTCCGTCGTCAACTTCGCCCTGGTCGTCCTGATGGTCCTCCTCTTCCTCAGGGTCAGCCGGTGGAACCAGGAGGAGAACTGATGCAGCGTCAGACCGTGCTCCGGGCCCGGCGCGAGCCGATCCGCCCCCGCACCCTCGTCGTCACCGCCGTCGCCTGGGGGCTGGCCGCGCTGTTCCTGCTGCCGTACCTGGAGATGGTCGTCACCGCCGTCCGGCCGGCCGACGAACTGCGGGACGCCGGCTATCTGCCCAGCCACTTCGCCTGGTCCAACCTCGTCGACGTCTGGCGGGACTCCACCCTCGGCGCCAACCTCCGGGTCACCCTGCTGGTCGCCGGCGGCTCCACCCTGCTGGCCCTCGCGGTGGCCCTGCCGGCCGCGTACTGCACCGCCCGCACCCGCTTCCGCGGCCGCAAGCTGTTCCTGCTGCTCGTCCTGGTCACCCAGATGTTCCAGCCGACGGCGCTGCTGGTCGGGCTCTACCGCGAGTTCCACCAGCTCGACATGCTCAACTCGGTGTGGACGCTGATCCTCTGCAACGCCGCGTTCAACCTCGCCTTCACCGTCTGGATCCTCACCGCCTACATCGGCTCCATCCCGGTGGCGCTGGAGGAGGCCGCGATGCTCGACGGGCTCGGGCGGTTCGGCACCCTGCGGAGGGTGGTGCTCCCGCTGGCGATGCCCGGCATCGTCACCGCGGTCGTCTTCACCTTCATCTCCGCCTGGAACGAGTTCGTGATGGGCCTCACGCTCTCCACCCGGTCCGACAGCCAGCCGCTGACCGTCGGCATCAACAGCTTCATCGGCAACTACACCGTCCAGTGGAACTTCCTCTTCGCCGGCTCCGTGATCGCGATCCTGCCGGTGGTGGTGCTGTTCGCCGTCATCGAGCGCCGTGTCGTCTCCGGCCTCACCGCCGGCTCGGTCAAGTGACCGGGTGCGCGGGGGCGTCGGGGGCGCCGAGGACCGACGCCCCCGACGCCCCCGCGCCCCGCCGACGGTGGACGCTCAGGCCGCCGTCGGGAAGTCCTTGCGCTTGATCTTGGCCCGGCGGCCGTCGGGGTGGTGGAACACGATGCCCTCCGCCAGGGTGCCCGGGGCGTAGCGGCTCTCCAGGCCGGCGAGGAACTCCCGCAGCCCGTCGTAGCTGCGCGGCACGGCGGTGTACACCGGCGCCGCCAGGTCGAACGGCACGCACAGGTGGTCGTCCAGCTCCAGCGGGTTGCCCTGGATCCGCGGGCCGAGGGCCTCGCAGGCGTGCTCGCCGTCCGGCCAGGCGGTCACGTCGGTATTGCCGGCCGCGGTCAGGATCCAGCGGTCCTCGGGCCCGTTCTGGTCGGTGTCGACGTACCAGCCGTCGACGATGCCCTGCTGCTTCTGCGCCTTGCTCGGGTTGCGCCGCTTCTCCACCCGCACCAGGTGGCCGCCGCGGACGGTCAGCCGCACATTGGTGCCGTCCAGCTTCTCCGTCGGCGCGCCCTCCCCGGCGAAGACCCAGGCGCACTCGGCCCGCGGACGGTCCATGACGCGGAAGTCGCCGTCCCGCTCGAACAGTGTGGGGATCTTCTCCATGACCTGCCTGCCTCTCCTGACCTGCCCGACCAGTTCCTCGTGCGTGATCGCCCCCGTGGCCAGCCCGCTCGCCAGGGACCGCACCAGGTCCGCGACCGAGACCTCGGCGTCCACGGCGACGCGCTTGAGCGCCTTCTTCTCCTCCGGCGACACCCACGCGACCAGCCGTGACCAGCCGTCGGGCGGGGTCCAGCGCGCCAGTCGTTCCGGGTCCTTGCGCGGCCGGCCGCGCCGTTTGGGCTCTTCCTCCATGACCGGGAGCGTAGAAGCCCGTTTGATGTTGTGTCAATTGGCATAACAGTAATTCCGACGGCGCGGAGGCGCGCGGAAGAGCCGCTGACCAGGAGAATGGTGCGGCACAGTCCACCGGAAGTCCCCGGAAGTACAGAGGGAGCGAACCCCCGCATGGATCTCGCCCGTACCCGGAGCGGTCGTCCGTCCCGACGAACGGCTCTCCTGGCCCCGGACCGCGGGGCTCGGCGCCCAGCACATGGTGGCCGTGTTCGGCGCGAGCTTCGTGGCGCCGGTGAACGCATGATCAGACCCGAGTCGGTCGTACCTGGAGATCTGACGGTGTCGACAGGCGTCGGCCACGAGCGAGGAGCGGTATGAAGGTCGGGTTCGGGTGGAAGCTGCACGGGGACGGACGCGCGCCGCAGCCCGGGGTGGTGGTGCGGCCGGACGAGCGATTGTCCTGGGGGCGGACGGTCGGGCTCGGGGCGCAGCACGTGGTGGCCATGTTCGGGGCCACTTTCGTGGCTCCCGTCCTGATGGGGCTGGACCCGAACCTCGCGGTGATGGTGTCGGGTGTGGCGACGGTGTTCTTCCTGTTGGTGACGGGGGGTCGGATTCCGTCGTACCTGGGGTCGAGCCTGTCGTTCGTGGGGGTGGCGGCGGTCATCAGGACGCAGGGCGGGGATGCGGCGACGCTGACTGGGGCGTTGTTGGTGGTGGGTGCGGTGCTGGCGGCCTGCGGCGGGGTGGTGCAGGCGCTGGGCGGGAAGGTGATCCACGCGGTGCTGCCGCCGGTGGTCACGGGCGCGGTGGTGATGCTGATCGGGTTCAACCTGGCGCCGGTGGCGGCGGGGACGTACTGGCCGCAGGACCAGTGGACGGCGTTGCTGACGATGATGTTCACGGGGTTGGCGTTGGTGGTGCTGCGGGGGTTCTGGTCGCGAATCGCGATCTTCCTGGGGCTGGTGTTCGGGTATGCGGTGTCGTGGCTGTTCGACCGGGTCTTCGGGCGGATCGACTCGGTGAACGGTGCGGGGCAGGTGACGGACCACTGGCGACTGGACCTGTCGGGGGTGGGGAAGGCGGAGTGGGTCGGGTTCCCGTCGCTGCACGCGCCGAGCTTCTCGCTGTCGGCGGTGCTGGTGGCGCTGCCGGTGGTGGTCGCGTTGATCGCGGAGAACGCCGGGCACGTGAAGGCGGTGGGCGAGATGACGGGGGATCGGCTGGACGACCGGATGGGCACCGCGATCATGGCGGACGGCGCGGCGACGGTGCTGTCGACAGCGGTGGGCGGTCCGGCGACGACGACGTACGCGGAGAACATCGGCGTGATGGCGGCGACCCGGGTCTACTCGACGGCGGCGTACTGGTGCGCGGCCGGGTTCGCGATCCTGTTCGGGTTGTGCCCGAAGTTCGGTGCGGTGGTCGCGGCGATCCCGGGCGGGGTGCTGGGCGGGATCACGGTGGTGCTGTACGGGATGATCGGCCTGCTGGGCGCGCAGATCTGGGTGCACAACAGGGTCGACCTCACCAATCCGCTCCACCTCGTCCCGGTCGCGGCCGGCGTCATCGTGGGTATCGGCAACGTCACCCTCAAGTTCACCGACAACTTCGAGCTGTCCGGGATCGCGCTCGGCACGATCATCGTGCTGACGGGGTACCACGTGCTGCGGGCGATGGCGCCGGCGCACATGAAGCAGCCGACCGCGACGCCACTCCTGGACGCGGGCACCACCGGCTACGACGACAACGACGCAGAGCGCAACTGACCGCAAGATCGCATCATTGATCCATTACCCGCCCAAGGTCTCCCTCTCCCGACTGGTCGGCTCTCTCAACGGGCGTCTCGGCACGACGCCTCCGCCAGGAGTTCCCCGCCCACATCCGCAAATACCTGTGGGGAGACCCCCGAGGCCCTGCGCACCCTGCTGGCCCGCCGCGGGGCCACCTCCCAGCGCACCAAGACCTGGAAGGACTCCAACGACCCCGACTTCGACGCCAAGCGCGACCGCATCGGGCACGTCCTGGAACGCTTCCCCGAGCGGGTGTTCTCCTTCGACCAGTTCGGACCGCTCGGCATCCGCCCGACCACCGGGTCCGACTGGGCCCGAAAGACCGGTCCTGCTCGCCTGCGGCGGACCGCGTTCTTGTCGGGCGATCACCGGTTTGATTCCCTGATCCCGGATCAAGCGGCAGTGATGCCGCGTTTGCACAGCCTTGGCTCGTTCGATTGGGGGAGAGAATTGTGCACAGCATCATCGTGGTGCCGCCGGACTGCCCGGGGCCGCAGTATCAGCACAGGATCGAATCGGGTGAGCGTCTGATGTTCGGGCGGAGCGCGGATCGACTGGAGGGCCGCGGGGCACCGCTGGTGATCGCCCATCACGGGGTATCGAGGGTCGCGGGCGAGATCGTCGCGTACGGGACGTTCTGGACACTGAGCAACATCAGCCGCGATCAGACCTATGTGGTGGAGAATCCGGAAAGTACGGGCGAGCACATCAAGGTGTCCCCGGGGCGTCTTGAAGCTCCCGTGCCGTTCGAATTCGCCCGGGTCGTCCTGCCGGCAGCCGGGGACCTGCTCGGGTTCGAAGTGTGGGCCCCACAACACGATTACCTGGGCTCAGACTTCTGGCTCCCCGACGGGCAGTCCACCACTCGGGCTTTCTCCCTGGACCGTACGAAGCGGTACTTCCTGGTGCTCGTCGCCTTATGCGAGTCTCGGCTGCGCGGAGCGTCGGCGCACAGCGCCGTTCCCACGGCGGAGGAGGTCGCCGATCGCCTCCGGCCGGTGTGGCCCGCAGTCACCCGGAGCGCGGTGCACTGGAACCTCGACTACCTGGCGGTGAAGCTGCGACTCAAGGCCGGGACGGGCCTCGAAGAGGGCGGGAGCCGTCGGAACGGGATCAAGGAGTCCCTCGTTGGCCTGGCCCTGCGCTTCGATGTCGTCGGCGCGGACGACCTTGGTCTTCTCGACCTGCCGCACCGGCAGGTGCGGCGGTGACGGGCCGGCCTGTGTCCGTGGAGGTGCCGGAGGGGTACCGAGTGGGCCAGTGGAGGGTGGGTGCCCTGATCGGAGCCGGGGCTTTCGGGACTGTTTACTCGGCGACCCGTGAGAGCGGGACCGAGGGAGGGCAGAAGTCTGCTCTCAAGTTCCTGCCAACGGGGACGTGCACACCGCGGCAGCTGGGACATCTGCGGGATCTCGCCGAGCGCGAGGTAGCACTGCTGAAGCGGGTACGGGCGCCCAGGTTGATCCGGATGCACGCCACTATGACCGTCGATGACCCCGAACGGCCGGAACTCGACGGCGCCACCGTTCTGGTCCTCGAACGGGCAGAGGAGTCGCTGGAGGCGCTGCTCGAGCGTGGACCGCTCGGGCGGGAGGGGGCGGCTCTGCTTGTCCAGATCTGCGAAGGTCTGCAGCAGTTGCACCAGGAGGGTTGGGTGCACGGCGACCTCAAGCCGGCCAACGTGCTCCTGATGGAGGACCGGTCGGTCAGGCTCGCCGACTTCAACATGGCCTCCGAACTCGACGGCACGCACGCCTACGCGCCGGCTTTCTCCACGTCGGACTACACGGCCCCTGAACTCCTGTGGAGCGAAGTCAGCGACCGCGGCCGTCGGATCCGGCCCGCAGCCGACATCTGGGCCTTCGGCGTCATTGCCCATCTTGTCCTGACTGGCTCCCTGCCCTGGCCGGGCGGCACCCCGTCGGTCCGTCGCGACGTAGTCGCACGGTACGCGCGAGGGCGGGAGGAGCTCCGGTTGGCGGCCGGTCTTTCGGCGGACTGGCGGGAGCTCATCGCCGACTGCCTGGCCCCCACCGACGAGGCGCGCGCCGCCCACAACGCGCACGCCCTGCTGACCCGCCTTCGAGGCATGCTCCAGTACGTTCCCGCTCAGCGCTCCACAGCCGCGCCCCGTCAGCGGCTGACACACCGCTCCATGCTCGTCGTCACCGCCCTGGCGGCCCTGACCGGTCTGGGCGCGGCGCTCTACAGCGTGCGGTGGGAAGGCACTCCGACTGCTTCCGGCATGCAGCCCACGGTTTCCAGCACTCCTGTTACGCCCCTCGGTTATGACCGCTGCCTCCCCGGTAATGTCTGCTTCTTCACTGAACCCGACGGTCAGGGCAGGATGTGTGCCTGGGCCGGCGACGAGGTCGACTGGCTCGCCGGTGCCGCCCGGTGCAGTTGGGCGGACAAACAGCCCTCCCGCTCTGTCTTCAACAATGGCAACGACACGACCGCGGGCGAGAAGTTCGTGGACGTCATCTACTTCAACGAACGCCACCTCAAGGACCGCATGGGCTGCGTTCCGGTGAAGACCCGGACGAACATCGGCGCGGCAACTGCTCCCCGGTCGCACGTGTGGACCGAGCGTTGCTGACCGAGGGCAGACAGCGGATGGAACCGGTGGCGCGGTACGGCCCACTGCGGCAAGCCGGGCAAAAGACCCGTGCGGTACCGATGGCGCACGCGTGAGCGCTCTCCGGCGGACTGGTCGCGAGCTCTGTCGGTGACAAGGCCGGGCCGGGGAGTGCGGTGGCACAACGATCCGCAAGCGGGAGACCGCACCGAAGGTCTCGGACGAGCGCCCCCTGGCCCGAGATCATGGCGATTTACCAGGCTTTGCCGTGCTGCGCAACCTCCACATCACAGGCTCTCGTGCCGACAGCATCTCGTTAGCGTCGACCCAGTCAGTCCGGGGACGGCTCCGGGAGAGCCGCCCCGGCCATCTGAGGAGGGGATCATGGCACGACGATTCAACGGCGTTCTGCGCCGTGCGGGGCTCACCGCCGCAGCTGCCGCGACCATACTGATGGCCTCCGCCGGAGTCGCCTCGGCGGCCACCGGGGAGGGCTACGCCTCCGGCCCCGGGGTCTTCGGATCCGCGAACTGGGAGTGGACGAAGAGCGGCTGGAAGAACGGCAAGGCCGCAGTCCGGGACACGAGGTGTGAGAACCCGCTCAACTACGGGGTCTACATCCACTTCAACGTCAAGGCCAACGGAAAGACCTTCACCACGAAGGACCGGTTCGACCCGGACGGCTGTGGCGGGTCGGACGGCTACTGGAGCGGCCTCACCTACGACGCCGGCTTCTACGTCACCAGCGTGCAGGTCGAGACCTGCGTGGACGACTGGGGAGACGACACCTGCTTCACCAGCGCCTGGCAGGACAACCCGCTGACCTAGCAGCCCCCCGGGTCCTGGCGCCGTATCGGTGCCGGGGCCCGGGTGCACGGATGCTCTGAACGTGAAGAGCGCCCAGCTCCAGGCGTGACAGACGGACCCGATTGTCTCGCTCGACCGGGAACGGGACGGGTGCATGCCCGTCTCATGATGACGGCGTGGGCGGTGACGGGTGCGCCGCCGTCGTCGGCGGACGGGTCCCAGCCGATGGTCAGGTCGTTGCCCTGGAGGGAGGTCCGGACGTTGAGGGGGACGGCGGGCGGGAACGCGCCGAGGTGGACCTCGGCCCTGGCGGTCGTCTCGGGGCAGGGCGTCGTCGGCCTGCTGGGTGGCCGAGGCCGGCGGAGGACCAGGACGGCCCACCGAATGGCGCCCCCTACGGCACGAAGGTGCCGTAGGGGGCGCCGTCCGGACTGGTGTCAGGCCGACTCGGGTCCGACCTGATCAGCTGGGGGGGAACCCGGTCAGAAGATGAGCTTCCACCCGTCGATGCGGCCCGAGTCGCTGCGGTACACGTCTTGCACCCGGAGCCGCCAGGTGCCGTTGGCGAGCTGGGCGGAGGCGTCCACCGTGTAGGTCTCGATGACGTTGTCGGCCGAGTCGCCGAGGCTGCTCTTCTTCAGCGGGTACACCGTGCCGTCCGGGCCGACCAGGTCGACGACCAGGTCACCGCGCCAGGTGTGCTTGATGTCCACCCCCACCCCGAGGTCGCGCGACGCCTGGCCCGGGATCCGGTCGACGACGATGTCCGAGAAGATCGCCGGACCCCCGTCCGGGATCGGCACGGCGGTCGTGCTCGTGAAGATGCCCGGGGAGACCTTCCAGGTGAACGTCGTCGTGATCCTGCTGTGGTGGGAAGCCTTGGCGGTGACGGTGACCGTGGACGTGGCGGCGACGGTCGGGATGCCGGTGATGCGGCCGGTGACCGGGTGGAGCTTCAGCCCCTCGGGGAGGCCGGTCGCGTGGTAGGTGACGGCGCCGGGGTTGAAGTTGACGGCCTCGATCCGGAGTTCGGCCGGGGCCCCGACCTCGGTGACCTGGTTACCCACGGGGTCGAGCAGGAGGCCGTCGACGACGCGCGGGCCGACGTTGACGGCTGCCCAGGCGTTGGCGGTGTTCATGTACGTCGCGCTGCTCTGCCCGTACAGGTCGGCGGCGGCCTGGAGGGTGGCGATGCGGGCTGCCGCATAGTTGGTGGACGAGGTCATGTACGTGGTCAGCGCCCGGTACCAGATCTTGGCAGCGGCTTCCCGGCCGATGCCGGTGACCGGCAGGCCGTCGGAGGTCGGGGAGTCGTAGGCCACGCCGTTGACGGTCTTGGCGCCGCTGCCCTCGGAGGCCAGGTAGAACCAGTGGTTCGCCGGGCCGGAGGAGTAGTGCACGTCGACGGTACCGAGGTCGGCCGACCAGTAGTCCCGTGACTTGGCGTCCTTGGAGGGCTTGTCCATGTAGCGCAGCGGGGTGCCGTTGCCCCTGATGTCGATCTTCTCGCCGACCAGGTAGTCACCCGTGTCCGCAGGGTTGCCGGCCCAGAACTCGATGGCGGCGGCCATGATGTCGGAGGTGGCCTCGTTCAGGCCGCCGGACTCGCCGCTGTAGATCAGGCCCGCGGTGGCGGAGGTGACGCCGTGGGTCATCTCGTGGCCGCCGACGTCGATGGAGGTCAGCGGCTTGACGTTGCCCGCGCCGTCGCCGTAGGTCATGCAGAAGCAGCTGTCGGACCAGAACGCGTTGACATAGTTGTTGCCGTAGTGGACCCGGGTGTAGGCGCCGACGCCGTCGTCCTTGATGCCGCTGCGGCCGTGGACGTTCTTGTAGTAGTCCCAGGTGAGTTGGGCGCCGTAGGCGGCATCCACGGCGGCGGTCTGCCGGTTGGCGACGGTGCCGTCGCCCCAGGTGTCGGTCGGGTTGGTGAACAGCGTCTTCGTGGAGCTGGTGCCGTTCAGGTCGTAGGTGCTGTGGCCGCCACGGGTGGTGTCGGTCATCGCGTAACCGCCGCTGCCGGCCGGGGAGGTGCCGATGGTGACCTGGCCGGAGTACTTGCTGATGCCGACGCCGGTCTCGATGCCCTGGTACTCGAAGACCTCCTTGCCGGAGTTGGCGTCGGTGATGACGTGCAGTTCGGACGGCGTGCCGTCCTCCTGCGTGCCCGTCACGATCGTCTCCCAGGCGAGACGCGGGGTGCCGGCCGCGGCCCAGACCACCTTGCGGCTCCGGTCGGCCGCCGCCTCCGTGATCCTCGCGCTTCCAGCGCTGTCGAGCGCCAGGCCCTTCGCCGCCTCGGAACTCTCGCCGGGGGTGGTGTCGACGGCGATGTCCGCGTCGGTGGCCCTGGTGACGCCCTTGATGGAGCCGTCCGGGGCGGTGTGGACGACCAGGTCACCACCGAGGACCGGCAGTCCGTCGAAGGTCCGCTCGTAACGGGTGTGCAGGGTGCCGTCGGCGTCCTTGGTCACACCCCTGACGACCAGCGCCTCCTTCGCGCCCAGCTTGAGCGATCCGGCGGTGTTCGCCCGGTTCGCGTCGGCGGCGGCCAGCAACTCGCCGCGCTGCGAGGCCGACAGTTGCACCGGCAGCGCACCGGCGAAGGCCTGCACCTCGGCGGAGGCCCCGGTCGGGCTCTCCTCGGCGGAGGCGGTACCAACGGGCAGAGCAGTCACGATCATCACGGCGCCGGCGATCAACGCGCTCGCGGTGACGGACTTTCCGGGGGATCGAGTCACACTGAACTCCTTCTGCGACGGCCGGGTCAGGCGGCCGGAGTCAGCCGGGCGGCGGAGCTGCGGTGCCGCCCGGTAGAGCTTGGTGGTTCGCGTGGCTGGAACGGTCTTCGACGCGCTCGCCGGGTTGTGCGGCGGACGTACGGCCACAAGGGCTCCGCGGCGATGGGACGGTACAGTGCCAGCTTTGGTTGGAACATGCCACCACTGCCGCCACAGGTTGGCCGAAAACGCTTCACCACAGGCGTGGGGCCCGGGAAGTCGGCCGTCAGCAGGCGGACGGTGCGGGGAAGGAGGCGGGCGCCGGGGACGGCCGCGGGACGCCACCGGACCGCCGTCGGCCCCCGGTGTCCCGCCGCCGTTCCCGTGCCGTTCCCGCGGCCGCCCTCCCCCGGTCGCCCGCCCCGGCCGTCCACCGGAGCGGGCCGACCGGCGGCTTTGCCCGAAAGGGCCACGACCGGTCGGCCCGGCTGGTCCCACGGGTCGTCAGGTGGTCGAATCTCTTCGCACGTCCGGGCCGACCGCCCGGACGGCGTCCGATTCCGATGACTTGTCCGCCCAGGAGAGACATGCCTTCTTCGGCCCACCACCACCGGACCACCGCCGGCATCGTGGCGCTCAGCGCGTTCGCGATCACCTGCGGCACCGCCGTCGCCGGCAGCTCCGCCACCGCGGCGGGCACCGTCCTGTGGACCCCGAGCATCAGCGAGGGCCCTTCCTCCTTCGCCGGTGTGCAGTGCACGGACGGGAAGTTCGGCGTTGTGAAGGACCCGGCCAAGGGCGACGTGTGGCGGGCCTTCCAGGCCGCGGGCGCGGAGCGCTGCGAGACGCTCGGCCCGGACCTCAAGGAGGGCAAGACCTTCTACCTCGGCTGGTCCTCCAAGCTGAACATCAAGGACTCCAACAGCCGCTACGTCTTCCAGCTCAAGTGCTCACCGAGCACCAACACGGCGAACCACCCGATCGAGATCGACGCGACGACCGGGCGCATCCGCCTCCAGGAGTGGGACACCGACCACGTGGCCCACACCCTGTGGACCGCGCCGACCAGCAACAACCAGTGGCACTCCTACGCCCTGAAGATCCGGCTCGGCCGCACCGACGGCACCATCGACTTCTGGTTCGACGGTGTCAAGCAGACCTTCACCAACGGCTCCGGCACCTTCAAGGGCACCACCTGGGACGGTGACCGCAACTACCTCAAGTGGGGCTCCTACCACCCGTCCACGGGGAACGCGACGAACACCTTCACCAGCCCGATCATGGCGACCACCCTCCAGGCGGCCACCGCCGGCTCCTGACCGGGGACGCGGCGCGCGGCCGGGAGCGGGACACGGCCCGGCACACTGCCGGGCCTGCGCCGCTCCCGGCCCTCCGCCAGGTCGGCGCGTACGCCCTGAGCTTCCTCGTCCTCGCGGCCTTCTGGCGTGACCACCACCGCCTGTTCCTCGGCGTCCGGCAGGTGGACGGCCTGGTGATCCGGCTGACGCTGTTCGGCCTCGGGGTCGCGGCGCTGCTCCCCTTCCCCACCTCCCTCATCGCCGAGTACGGCCGCGAGCCCTCGGCCGTGGCGATCTACTCGGCGGCCGTCGCCGTCCTCGGCAGCATCCAGTTCACGCTGCTGCTCGTGGTGTGGAAGCGCCCCTGGCTCCGGGCGGCGCCGCTGCCCGACCGGGAGGCCCATGCCTATCTGGCGGACCTCGGGGCGACAGTGGCCGTCTTCGCCGCCACGGCGCCGCTGAGCTTCCTCCTCGGGTCCCGGGTCGTGTGGGGCTGGCTGCTCCTGCTGCCGGTGAAGTTCGTCATCGGGCGCTGGAGCACGCGGGTCAGCCGGTCGGACGTCTGACCGCACCCACGCCGGGGGGCCGTTCGCGTACGGCGGGTGACGGCACGGGGCACGGCGGGTGAGGGCTGTGGCCCGGACCACCCGCAGCCACCACCGCACCC
>NZ_LGDO01000093.1:0-81662 GCF_001279805.1 Streptomyces sp. XY431 | reverse complement strand
GTCTGGTGGGGGTGGGGGCGGGAATCCTTCGGTTGGCGGGCGCGTGGGGGGTGGGTCGGCGTAGCGTCGGAGTGTCATCGTTCCGGTACGCACCGGCACGTCCCGATCGCCCGAAGGGGGCGTCTCCACCATGTGGTTGGGCCACTTGCATTCCCCGGTCGTCGCGGCGGCGCGGCCCCGTACTTCCCGTCGTCCCGGTGGCGCGTGGTGAGGCAGGAGCGTGCTCGGCAGACCCGGCGCGCTCTTCTGCAGGCTGCGGCAACGGAGTTCGACCTGCACGGGTACGAGGGGACCTCGCTGGCCCGGATCAGTCGGACCGCCGGGGTCACCCTGGGGGCGCTCACCTTTCATTTCCCGTCCAAGGCCGCGCTGGCGGACGCCGTCCGCTCGGAGGGTGCCGCCCTCACCGGTGCCGCGGTGCCGGAGGCGTCCGGTGGCGGTCGCCGACTCGACCCGGGCGTAGGTGGATTGATCGACCTGCTCGCCCGGCTGCTGGACGAGGAGCCGAGCGTGCGGGCAGCCGCTCGGCTCAGTTGGGAGCAGCCGGAATCGGCGGGCAACTGGCACGCGGCCTGGGGGCCCGAACTGCGCGACCGGCTGGCCCGTGAACGGTCCGCCGGGCCCGCGGGCACGGCGCCGGTCCTGGACGAGGTCGATCTGGAGACGCTGGCGCAGTGCCTGGTGGCCGGCTCGGCGGCGCTGCGGCGGGGGATCGCCCCTCTGGGCGGCGCCGGCCCGGCCGCTCCGGAGGAGGTCCGGCGGCGGCTCCGGCGGCTCTGGCGGCACGCGACGGCAACGGAGCTCAACCTGCCTTCCGCGCCGAACATTTGACCGTGTCCGTGGCGCGACCGTCGGCCACCGGGATACCGGAATTCGCCAAAGCGGTTCCGGGGCCCGGAGGGAAGTCGGAACAAAGCGATCGTTCACTATCCTCCCGAGGACGGCACCTCACGGCACCACACCACCCCGGGGAGCTCATCACATGGACGCGCAACCCCTCTCACCGGTCGGCGAAGCCGCCGTCTCCCGGTTCGCCGAGCAGGTCTTCGCCCACCTGGGCCGGACCGACCAGCGTCGCTGGGCCCGGGCCTATCTGCAGGGACTGCTCTCGGCGCCCGGCCGCAAGTCCCTGGCCAACATGGCCGCCAGCCTGGCCACCGGGCCGGCGGCGGCCACCGTCTCGCTCTCGCTCCAGCAGTTCATCAACGGCAGCCCCTGGGACTGGCGTCCGGCCCGCCGGGTGCTCGCCGACCTCGCCGCGGGCCCCCGACCGGTACGCGCCTGGACCGCCGCGCTCGCGGTCGTCCCCAAGCGCGGCGACCAAGTGGTGGGCGTCCACCGGCGGTTCGACCCGGCGAGCGGACGGACCGTCAAATGCCAGGCGGCGTGCGGCCTCTTCGTCGCCACCGACCGGGACGCCGTCCCGGTGGACTGGTCGCTGCTGCTCGACTCGAGCTGGACGGACGACCCGCAGCGGCGCACCCGGGCCCGGATCCCCGGCGACGTTGCCCCGCACCCGGTGGGCGACCTGCTGGTCGGGATGGTGGACCGGCTCGCCGCCCACCACCCGGTGGCACCGCTGGTCGCCGGCCTCGACGCGGCGGACGACCCGATCCGGCTGGCCGCCGCGCTCGCCCGCCGCTCCGTCCCGTACCTGCTGGAGGTCCGCGGCGGCCAGGCCGTCCGGCCCGTGCTCCAGGCCACCACGGGTCGGCACGGGCGGGTGCAGCAGGGCGCCGTGCCCGCCGAATCGCTGTTCCCCCGGTGGCGGTCGCGGACGGCGGCGGGCACGGTGACGGTGCTGCGCGGCACCCCCGTTCTGCCGCCGGGCCCGGCGACCGCACCGGCCTCGGTGTCGTCGGCGGCGCCGGTGCACCGGCTGTGGGCACGGTGCGACGGCGACGGCGGGCCGCGGCGGTACTGGCTGACCGACCTGGCCGAGGACGCCCCGGGCGTGCTCGCCCTGCTGGACGCCGCCTCGGCCACCCGGAGCACCGTGGACCGGCTCGGTTCGGACTTCGGCCTGCTGGACTTCTCCGGCCGCTCGTACACCGGCTGGCACCACCACATGACGCTGGTCTCGGCCGCGTACGCGCTCGGCCGGGACCTGGCCGTCCGGGTCGGGGGCACCCTCCGGCACTCCGCCTAGCCGCCTGGCCGCCTGGCCGCACGGCCGCACGGTCCGGTCAGGCGTCGACGGCCTGGTAGACCGTGCTCCAGAAGTCGTGGATCAGCCGGGCCGAGTTCGGGACGGTCATCCCGACCTGGGTGAGCACGATGCCGACGAGCCCGTGCTCCGGGTCGGCGTAGGTGGAGGTGCCGCTGCCGCCGTCCCAGCCGAACTGGCCGACGGGGGCGTAGTCGCCGCGATAGGTCCGCACCGCCGAGCCGAGGCCCCAGCCGCCGTGCTGCCCCTGGCCGTACGACAGGTGCACGTTGTCCTTGGCCAGGGTCTCGCGCAGGGCGGTCTGCTCCGGGGTGAGGCGGTTGGTGGTCATCAGCTCGACCGCGGGGCGGGAGAGGATGCGCTCGCCGCCGTGCAGGCCGCCGTTGAGCAGCATCCGGAAGTAGGCGTGGTAGTCGTCGACGGTGGAGACCAGGCCGCCGCCACCGCCGGGGAACGCCGGGGGCTTGCTCCAGCGGCCGTCCGCCGACTCGTCCCAGACGTGGAACTCGCCGCTCTGCGGGTCGGGGGCGTAGAGGGCGGGCAGCCGGTCGATCTTCTCGGCGGGCACGTGGAAGCCGGTGTCCGCCATCCCCAGCGGACCGAAGACCCGCTCCTGGAGGAAGCTCTCGAACGACTGGCCGGTGACCCGGGCGACGAGCACGCCGACCAGGTCGCTGGCGATGTGGTACTGCCAGCGCTCACCGGGCTGGTGCATCAGCGGGAGCGTGCCGAGGCGGCGCAGCCACTCGTCCGGCTCCGGCATCGGCTCCGGCAGGTCGGGCGTGAGGCCGTTCTCGATGATCGCGCCCATGATCGGGCTGCCCAGCGCCGTGATGTCCATGCCGAGGCCGAAGGTGGAGGTCAGCACGTCCCGGACGGTGATCGGCCGTCGGGCCGGCACGGTGTCGTCGAGCGGGCCGTCGATCCGCTTGAGGACGCGGCGGTCGGCGAGCTCCGGCAGCCAGGTCTGCACGAGGTCGTCCAGCCGCAGCCGGCACTCGTCGAGCAGGACCGCGGCGGCGGCCATGGTGACCGGCTTGGAGGTCGAGGCCATCCGGAAGATCGTGTCCCGGCCCATCGGCGCGCCGCCGTCGTGGCGCATGGTGCCGATGGCCTCGACGTGCGTCCGGTCGCCCCGGCCGATCAGGGCGACGACGCCCGGGACCCGGCCGGACTCGACGTGCCGCGTCAGCACCTCGCGCACCTTGCGCAGGCCCTCGTCGGTGAAACCGTTGCTGCTGGTCATGTTGACCCTCCCCGCCCAGTGGTGTTCGTGAACTTCTGAACGCTCAAGAAGCTACATTGCGTTCACGAGTTCGTCAACGTGAAAGAAGGCACAGAGTCCGTAAATGCTGCGCTGATGGCCATTTGTTGCAATGGATCCGAAGTTGAAATGCAATGCCGGGCCGTACCGCCGTTGCAATGGGATCGGAGTGGGGTCAGGCCCGGAACAACGCCGCCAGCTCCGTCCGCGAGGCGATCCCCAGCTTCGGATAGGCCTTGTAGAGGTGGTGCCCGACGGTCCGCGGGCTGAGGAAGAGCTGCGCGGCGATGTCCCGGTTGGTCAGCCCCCGGGCCGCCAGCCGGGCGATCTGCAACTCCTGCGGGGTGAGCATCGTCAGCGCCCCCTCGGCGGCGGCCGGGGCCGGGGCGGCGGTGCCGGTGGCGGTCAGTTCGGTGCGGGCACGGTCCGCCCAGGGTTCGGCGCCGAGCCGCTCGAAGGTCTCCAGGGCGGCGCCCAGATACGGGCGGGCGTCCGTACGGCGGCGCTCCCGCCGCAGCCACTCGCCGTACAGCAGGGCGGTGCGGGCGCGTTCGAACGGACGATGGGCGCCCTCGTGCAGGTCGAGGGCCGCCCGGTAGGCCGATTCGGCGAGTTCGTCCGGTCCGAGCAGCGCCTGGCAGCGCAGCCGCAGGGCCTCCGCCCAGGGCGTCCCGGCCGCGCCCGCCCAGCGGGCGAAGCGCTCGTACGGCTCGGCCGCCCGTTCCGGTTCGCCCAGCCTGACGGCCGCCTCGACCAGGTCGGGAACCGCCCGGGTGGCGCCGACATGGTGCCGGTACGGCCCGGTGGTGAGCGCGTGCAGCCGGTCGGCGGCCGCCGCCGCGCGGCCCCGGCCGAGGTCCAGCAGGGCGAGCGCCCAGTGCGCCCACGGCTCCCCGGCGGCGGGCGCGGCCGAACCGGGGACCAGCGCCGCCGCAGCCAGCTCCGCGCACCGCTCGTCCGCCCCCGCGAAGGCCGCCAAACAGGCCAGCAGCGAGGCGAGTTGGCTGGTCCACTGGGCCTGGCCGGTGTCCCGGGCGAGCGCCAGGCCCTCAGTCGCGGTCACCTCGGCGTCGCGGTGCCGGCCGTGGAACAGTTCGGCCTCGGCGAGGAAGAACTGCAGCGTCGGCAGCACCCCGACCGTCCCCTTGGCCCGGGCCTCGGCCGTGAGTTCGGCGGCCAGCTCCAGCGTCTCGTGGTCCCGCCCGAGGACGAGGGTCGCGCCGCACAGCTGCACCAGGTCGACCGGGCTCTCCGCCCCGGCCTTCCGGGCCGCCGCCGCGGTGGCGCGGACGTCGGGCAGGGGGTCGGCGGGACGCCCCAGCGCGGGCAGCACGGCGGCCGGAAGGTGCCGGGCCAGCGGGGCGAGCGGTTCGTCCGCGCCCAGCGGCAGGGCGGCCAGCCGGTCGAGCACGGTGGCCACCGGCTCCTCGCCGACGTACCAGGCGGCGTGAAAGGCCTGGAGCAGCATCCGGGCGGCGTGCGCGGGCTCGATGTCGGTCGCGGCGGCGTCCAGCAGCAGCCGGTACGCGGCCGGGTAGGCGCCGCGCCAGAAGTGCGCGACGGCCCGGACCTGGTCCAGCAACGCGTGCGCGAAGATGCTGTCGGTGCGCGCCCCGGCCCGGTCGGCGAGCGCCTCGGCCAGCTCCAACTTCCCTTCCTCGGTGGCGGCTTCGGCGGCCAGCACCAGGCGCCGGGTGGCCCCGTCGCGGTCCGGGGTGAGCCCGGCTGCGCGCTCGTACGCGGCGGCCGCGCCGCCGTGGGCGCCCCGGGCCTCGGCCCTGGCGGCGGTCCGCTCCAGCGCGTCGGCGAGTCCGGCGTCGGGCGCGGTGGCGGCGAGCGCGAGGTGCCAGGTCCGCCGGTCGCCCTCCTCCAGCGCCTCGCCGAGCGCCCGGTGGGCGGCCAACCGCTGTTGGAGTGGGGCCCGTTGGATGACGGCCGCGCGCAGCAGCGGGTGCCGGAAGGCGAGCCGGCGGTCGGCGCCGACGGTGACCAGTCCGACCCGTTCGGCGGGCTCCAGCGCGTCGGCGCCCGCCCCGAGCGCCGCGGCGGCGGCCAGGACGATGTCCAGCTCGCCGTTCTCCTCGGCCGCGGCGACCAGCAGCAGGGTCTGGGTCGCGGGCGGCAGACCGGTGACCTGGCCGTGGAAGGCGATCCGGAGCCGACTGCTGAGGGCGAGCCCGCCGGACGCCAAGTCCGCCTCCGTCGAGGGAAGTTCGACGAGTGCCAGCGGATTACCGGCGGCTTCGGCGAGCAGCCGCCGGCGGGCCGGGCCGGTGAGGGCCGCGCCCGTACGGTCGTCGAGCAGGCGGACGGCGTCGGGTTCGGCCAGGCCGGTGAGCCGCAGCTCGGGGAGGCCGGCCAGTGGCCCGAGGTCCGCCCCGGCACCGCCGCCCGCCCCGCCGACGTCCGCCCCGGCCCCGGTGTCCCGGGCGGCGAGCAGCAGGGCGACGCCCTCGGCCTGGAGCCGGCGCGCCGCGATCAGCAGGGCGTCCAGCGAGGAGCGGTCGAGCCACTGCACATCGTCGACCACGCACAACAGCGGTTGCTCGGAGGCGAGTTCGGCGAGCAACCCGAGCGTGGCCAGCCCGGCGAGCAGTCGGTCGGCACCGCCGGCCGCCTCGCCGAGCCCGAACGCGCCCTCCAGCGACCGCCGTTGCGGCCCGGGCAGGGCGTCCAGCCGGTCCAGGCCGGATGCCAGCAACAGACTCAGCCCGGCGAAGGGGAGTTCGGCCTCGTACTCGACGCCGGTCGCCCGGACCACCCGGAACCCGTCACCGGCCGCCGCCACCGCGTACTCCAGCACGGCCGTCTTGCCGATCCCCGGCTCGCCACGCAGCAGCAGGACACCACTGCGACCGCCGCGCGCCCCGTCGAGCAGCGCGTCGACAGCGGCCCGCTCCTGTTCCCGCCCGTACAGCACCCCGGTCTCCTCCCCCGCCGACCCCCGTGTCCGGCGGGTTCGACCCTACTGGCGCCCGGCTCGGTACCCCCTACCTATCCGTGACTGATTCGCCCGCCGCCCGCCGTCCGTAAGTTTTCGACCAGCGGGAAACGGCCCGCCGACCACCGCCCCAACCACCGCACCGGACAAGGGAGAAGACCATGACCGCCAACCTGCCCACCGACCTCGGACAGCTCGCCGCCCGCTACCTCGCCGCGTGGAACGAGACCGACCCGGCCGCCCGCCGGAAGCTGATCGACGAGGCGTGGGCCGAGGACGGCCGCTACACCGACCCGCTGGCCGCCGTCACCGGGCGCGAGGGCGTCGATGCGCTGATCGGCGCTGCGCAGGGGCAGTTCCCCGGCCTGGTGTTCACCCTCGGCCCGGTCGACGCCCACCACGACATCGCCCGTTTCACGTGGAACCTCGGCCCGGCCGGGGAGGAGCCGCTGGTCATCGGCTTCGACGTGCTGGTCGCCGACGCGGAGGGCCGGATCGCCTCGGTGTACGGCTTCCTCGACCGCGTCCCCGGCGCCTGAGTCGTCCCCCGCCCCTGAGCCGTCCCCGGCGCCTGAGCCGTCGGCGTCCTCCGACTGCCGGCAGTACCTCCGGGGCGGGCGACACCTGCGCCCGCCCCGGCCTCGGCCCCGGCCCTGGTCCCAACCCCGGCCCGGAACGCTCGCCCCCGTCCCGCCGCACGCACTCCCGCCACGCACCCACCGGAGCAGACCTTGTCCAGCACCCTGACCGCCCGGCGCACCACCCGGACCACCGCCCCGACCGCTACCTCGACCACCGGCGCCCCCGCCCCGCGCGGCCTGCTGCCGATCCTGCTGACCGCGACCTTCATGACCGCCCTCGACGTCTTCGTCGTCAACGTCGCCATCCCCTCCCTCCAGACCGACCTGAGAGCCGGCCCCGCCGCCGTCCAATGGGTGGTCGCCGGATTCGGCCTCGCCCTCGCCGTCGGACTGATCACGGCCGGCCGGCTCGGCGACCGGTACGGCCGCCGCCGGATGTTCGGCCTCGGTCTGGCCCTGTTCACCCTGGCCTCGGCCGCCTGCGGCCTGGCCCCGACGGCGGGCACCCTGGTCGGCGCCCGGGTCGCCCAGGGGCTGGCGGCCGCGCTGATGGGCCCGCAGGTGCTGGCGATCCTGCGGACCGCGTACAGCGGCGCGGCGCAGGCCAGGGCGTTCGCGATGTACGGGCTGACGATGGGGCTCGGAGCAGTGTTCGGCCAGCTGATCGGCGGTGTGCTGATCCGCGCCGACCTGTTCGGCCTGGACTGGCGCAGCTGCTTCCTGCTCAACCTGCCGGTCGGCCTGGCCGCCCTGGCCCTGGTGCGGCGCTGCCTGCCCGAGTCGCGCGCCCCGCACCGGCCGGGTCTCGACCCGGTGGGCGTCGTGCTGGTCACCCTCGCCCTGACCGGCCTGGTGCTGCCGCTGATCCAGGGCCGCGAGAGCGGCTGGCCGCTCTGGACCGGGCTCTGCCTGGGCGGCGCGGCGGCGCTGCTCGTGGTCCTCACCGTCCACCAGCACCGGCGCGGGCGGTCGGGCGGCTCGCCGCTGGTCGACACCCGGCTGTTCCGGGACCGCGCGTTCACCACCGGTCTGCTCGCCCAGCTGGCCTTCTGGCTCGGCCAGGCCTCGTTCTTCCTGGTGCTCGCCCTCTACCTGCAGCCGGGCCTCGGTCTGGACGCGCTCGGGGCGGGCCTGGTTTTCACCGCGATCGGCCTCGGCTACCTGCTGACCTCCACCACCGCGCACCGGGTGGCCGCCCGGCTCGGCCGACAGGCGATCGCGCTGGGCGGGCTGCTGATGGCCGCCGGTCTGGGTCTGCTCGGGCTGGCCGTGCACCTGGCGGGCACCACCGGCAGCGTCTGGTGGCTGGCACCGGGCCTGTTCGTGGACGGGCTCGGGATGGGGCTGGTGATCGCCCCGGTGACCTCGCTGGTACTGGCCGGCGTCGAACCCCGGCTGGCCGGCTCGGCCGCGGGTCTGGTGGCCACCGTCCAGCAGGTCGCGGGGGCGCTCGGGGTCGCGCTGATCGGCATCCTCTACTACGGCGCCGCCGACCCGGCCACCGCCTTCGGGCGCAGCCTGGGGGCGCTGGCGGTCCTGGAGCTGCTGCTGGCGGGCCTGGTCCAGCTGCTGCCCCGCCGGACGGGGTGAGCGGACCGGGGAAGGACCGGAACCATCGGAACGACCTGCAGGATCCGCAGGACCCGCAGGAGCGCGAGGCGGGAAGGAACGGACGTGGGGAGGGCCGCACCGGCCCTCCCCACCCCCGTTTCCCCGTCCCGTTCCGTTTCCTCGCCCCGATCTGGTTGGGTGGGTGGATGAGCGAGGAGAAGAGCGCCGTACCGGCGTGGGAGCAGCGGTTCAGGGCGGCACGGGTCTCCCTGCCGGACTGGGCCGAGGACGCCCCCGACCGGGCGCTGTACGTGTCCAACTCCAGCGGCACCTACGAGGTCTACGCCTGGGACCGCGCCACCGACACCCACCGGCGGGCCACCGACCGCCCGAACGGCACCACCGATGCCGAGCTGTCCCCCGACGGCGAGTGGATCTGGTGGTTCGACGACAGCGACGGCGACGAGTACGGCGTCTGGCGCCGCCAGCCGTTCGCCGGCCGTCCCGAGGGCGCCACCGGTCCGGACGAGGAGGCCGTCCCCGGTCTGGCCCCGTCCTACGATGCGGGTCTCGCCCTGGGCCGGGACGGCACCGTGGTGGTCGGCCGGTCCACCGACGAGAACGGCACCACCCTGCACCTGCGCCGCCCGGGCGCGACCGAGGCGGTCGAGATCTACCGGCACGCCGAGTACGGCGGCGTCGGCGACCTGAGCCACGACGGCACCCTGCTGGCCATCGACCACACCGAGCACGGTGACGCCATGCACGGCGCGATCCGGGTCGTCCGCCTCTCCGGCGACGAAGCCGCCGCCGGTGACACCACCGCCCCCGGCGACGCCGCCGCCGTCCCCACCGTCGCCGAGCTGGACGAGGTCACCGGCCAGGAGCACCCGCGCGGGGTCGCCTGCCTGGGCTTCGCGCCCGTCGACGGCGACACCCGGCTGCTGGTCGCCCATCAGCGCACCGGCCGCTGGGAGCCGATGATCTGGGATGTCGCGACCGGCAAGGAGACCGCCCTGGCGCTCCGCGACGAGCAGGGCCGCGAACTCCCCGGCGACCTCTCCGCCCAGTGGCGCCCCGGCGCCCGCTCGCTGCTGATCGAGCACGAGTACGAGGCGCGCAGCGAGCTGTTCTCCTACTCCCTGGACGACGGTGTGCTCACCCGGCTGGACACCCCGCGCGGCACGGTCGGCGGCGCCACCCCCCGCCCCGACGGCACGGTGGAGTTCCTCTGGTCCTCCGCCGCCGACCCGTCCGCCGTCCGCTCCACCGCCGGCACGGTAGTGCTGCGCGCGCCCGGTGCCGTCCCGCCCGGCTCGGTGCCGGTCGAGGACGTCTGGGTGGACGGACCGGGCGGCCGGGTGCACGCGCTGGTCCAGCGGCCGGCCGGGGCGGGCGAGGGCCCGTTCCCGACCGTGTTCGAGATCCACGGCGGCCCGACCCACCACGACAGCGACTCCTTCGCCGCCGGGCCCGCCGCCTGGCTGGACCACGGCTTCGCGGTGGTCCGGGTCAACTACCGCGGCTCGACCGGCTACGGCCAGGCCTGGACGGACGCGCTGCGCGAGCGGGTCGGCCTGATCGAGCTGGAGGACATCGCGGCCGTGCGCGGCTGGGCGGTGGAGAGCGGGCTGGCCGACCCGGACCGGCTGGTGCTGGCCGGCGGCTCCTGGGGCGGCTATCTCACGCTGCTCGGGCTCGGCGTGCAGCCCGAGCTGTGGAGCCTCGGTGTCGCCGCCGTTCCCGTCGCGGACTACCTGACCGCGTACGACGACGAGATGGAGGCGCTGAAGGCGATCGACCGCACGCTCTTCGGCGGCACGCCCGAGGAGGTGCCCGAGCGCTGGACCGCCTCCTCCCCGCTGACGTACATCGACCGGGTCGCGGTGCCGGTCTACATCAGTGCCGGGGTCAACGACCCGCGCTGCCCGATCAAGCAGATCGACAACTACGTCGAGGGGCTGGAGCGGCTCGGCAAGCCGCACGAGGTGTACCGGTACGACGCCGGGCACGGCTCGCTGGTCGTGGACGAGCGGATCAAGCAGTTGCGGTTGGAGATCGACTTCGTCCGCCGGCACCTCGGCGGCCTGCCGGTCGGCGAGAATCGGGCGGACACCGAGAAGTAGCGAACGGGGGACACGGGTGAGACGCCTGCTGACGATCCTGGGGGCGGGGGTGGCCGGGGCACTGGTGCTCACCGGCTGCTCGGGGCAGGACGACGGTGACGGCGGCGGGAGCGCGGCCTGTCCGCCGTCCGTCTCGCCGTCCTCCGCCGCGCCGTCGTCCTCGCCCTCGTCGTCCCCGCCGTCCGCCGGCGCTCCGCCGACGGCCACCTCGACGGTGGTGAAGGCCGCCTTCCGCACGGCGGTGGCCGGGGGCGGGGAGGAGGGCGGTGTGGTGCTGCTCGCCAAGTCGGGCTCGAAGGGGTCGAAGAGCTCCAAGAGCTCGAAGAGCGGCCGCACGACGCGTCACCACACCGACCGGTACGACTCGGACGACGACTCCAACGGCAGCGGCAACAACAACGGCCGCCGGTGCGACAACCCGCCGCCGACCGCCTCGCCGTCACCGAGCGCCTCGCCGACACCGTCGGGCACGGCGCCGACACCGATGCCGTCGGGCACGGCACCGTCGCCGGTACTGCCGTCCAAGTCGGCGGCCCCGGCCGTTCCGGCGAAGCCGGCCGTGCCACCGGTGAAGCCGACCCGCTGACGCGACGGCGGCGCCCCCGGCACCGGGGACGCCGCCGACCGGTCAGTCCAGGACCGGGTCCAGCCCGAGGGCCCGGTCCTGCTCGGCCTCCGCCTCGCGGCGCAGCAGCCGGAACCACATGAACACCACGAAACCGCCGAAGACGAACCACTCCAGCGTGTAGCCGAGGTTCTGGAACGCCCGCAGGGAGAGGCCGTCACCGCCCTGCGGCTGGACGGTCGGCACCGGGGTGAGCCCGTCCGGCGCGACGTCGGCGGACACCCAGCCGTCGTACCAGCCGTCGAGGGCGAGCTTGTTGAGGAGGGCGGCACGGTTGATGGTGCCGAGCTGCCCCGCCGGGAGGCCGCCGGCCACGGCGCCGCTGCTGCCGCTGGTCTCGCCGGCCTGGAGCCGGCCGCCGAGGGTCACCTCGCCGGTGGGTGCGTCCACCGGAGTCCCGGGCGCGGACGCCCCGGCCGGCGGTGTCCCTGGTGCCCAGCCGCGGACGACCGCGACCGTCCGGCCGTCGGCGGTGCGCAGCGGGGTGAGGACGTAGTAGCCCTGCCGGCCGTCCAGCACCCGGTTGGGGACCAGCAGCTGGTGCTCCGGGTCGAAGGTGCCGGTGACCGTCACGGCGCGGCCGACGGTGTCGGTGGTGACCTGCGGCCGGTCGGCGGCGAGCAGTTCGCCGAGCGGCCGGGGCGCGCCGGCGTCGTTCACGGCCCGGCTGATCTCCTGGTGCGAGGAGACGCGGTCCTCGAACCGGCCGAGCTGCCAGGAGCCGAGCCAGACGCACACCGCCACGGCCGCCACGGCCAGCGCGGTGCCGCTCAGCCAGCGCGGGGTGAGGAGAAACCGGTACACACCCCCACGGTAACCACTCCTCACACTCCGCCCGCCCCCAGGCCCCACCTCGGACCTGAAAGTCGGCCCCGCCGACTTCTCGCGCGCGGCTCCGGCCGGGGGTCCGCCCGGCCGGGCGCTCGCGCCGGTCACCCCGCCGACGGCACCCGACGGACGTCACCCGACGGACGTCACCCCGCCGACGTCACCCGGCCGAGGGTGAGGCGCCGGGTGTCGGGGCCTGGGCGTCCGGCCCGACGACCCGGGGCGAGGTGCGGTAGACCGTGCCCGCGCAGGCATCGGTCAGGACGACCCGGGCGGCGGCCGGATTGCCCGGGGCCGGCGTGTACGCCAGGGTGACGCTCGACGAGGCCCTGCTAGGCCCGGGCGCCGGGGTCGCGGACGGGCTCGGGGTCCCGGTGCTCCCCTTGGTCGTCGAGCCGCTCGGCTGCGGGGCCGTGCTCGGCGACCCGGTGGGACCGACCGCCGGAGCCGCCCCGGTCGCCCCGCTCACCTCGCTCGCCCCGGCGGGAGCACCTGTCGACGTCCCCGGCCCGCCCGGCCGGGCGCCGGTCGCCGCGATGCCGGCGGGACCCGCGCCGGTGCCACCGTCCGAACTCGTACCAGCACCGGACCCGGAACCGGAACCGGAGCCCGAGCCCGAGCCCGAGCCCGTGGTGCTCGGGCCGCCCGCCCCGCCGGGACCGCCGGCCCCCGGCAGCGCACCGCCCCCGCCCGTCCCCGGGCCGCCGGTCACGCCGCCGTCACCCGCCGCGGACCCGGTGGCGCCGCTGCTGGTGGCCCCGCCACCGCCGGTCGCCCCGCCCGCCGTACCGCCGCCGGTCGCACTCGCTCCCCCGGAACCGGCGGAGGCGCTCGGCGAGGTCGTCCCACCGGGGGCGGGACAGCCCGCCGGATCCGGGATCCACGCGATGTCGACCCGGTAGACGGCGCGCGGTGCGAGGACGAGGCCGTCGCTCCCGGCGTCGGTCCCCGTCGCGGGGCCGGCCGAGGGCCCGGGCGCGGGCAGACCGGTGGCCGGGTCGCCGGCGGTGTGGAAGGCGATCCGGATCCTCCCGGCGTCCGCGCCCGTGGTGCCGGTGGTGCCGGTGGCTCCCGTCCTGCCCGTGACCGTGACCGATCCGGGCCCGCCGAGCCGGCAGCTGCGTCCGGAGACATTGGTCATCGTGAAGGAGCCGTAGACCCGACCGTCCGCGTCCGGGGCACCGAGCTGCGCGGTGCCCTGCCCGAGGTCGGCCCGGGTACACAGGGCCAGGACCTGGGTGTCGGCCCCGCCGCCGCCGGTGGTGGCGGGGCTCGGGCCGAAGGTGCCCGGCAGCTGCCCGGTGCTGCTCTCCCCGGCACTCGGCTCGCTGCCGACGCTGCCGGACGGGCTGCCGGGAGCGGTCGAGGTCCCGCTGTCGGAGACCGGCGGCCGGTGGGCGGTGCCGGTGCCTCCGCCGGGGAGGGTGCCGGCGACGCTCGGGGAGACACTGCCGCTCCCCACGCCGGACGATCCGGGGCCGCCGGACAGGCCTAGGTGGTCCGTGGTGTGCAGGGCCGGCAGGAGGAAGGAGGCGACCACGGCCACGGCGGCGGCGCCGGTCCAGGCCCCGCGCCGGGCGGCCCTCCGCCGGGGCACCGCCCGGCGGATGCGCTGGAGTCCACCGGGATCCGGCTGGACCTCGGCGACCGCCCGCAGCATCAACTCCCGGACCAGCCGCTCCTCGTGACCGGCTCTGTTGCCGTCACCCGTCCGACCGCCGTCACCCGTCCGACCACCGTCGTCCATCGGGCCGCCGTCGTCCATCGGGCCACCGTCACCCGTCCGACCGCCGTCACCCATCCGACCGTCCTCAGCCATGCCCGGCCTCCATCTGGACCCTCAGCGCGGCGAGCCCCCGTGAGCCGTACGCCTTCACCGAACCGAGCGAGATGCCGAGGGTCTCGGCGACCTGCGCCTCCGTCATGTCCACGAAGTAGCGCAGCACCAGCACCTCCCGCTGACGGCGTTGCAGACCCCGTAGCGCGACCTTCAACTGGTCCCGCTCCAGCGCATCGTAGGCGCCTTCTTCTGCACTGGCCATGTCAGGCATCGGCTTCGGCAGCAGCCGCAGCCCGAGGATCCTGCGTCGCAGCGTCGACCGGGACAGGTTGACCACGGTCTGCCTCAGATAGGCGAGGGTCTTCTCCGGTTCCCGCACCCGACGCCTGGCCGCGTGCACCCGGATGAAGGCCTCCTGGACCACGTCCTCACAGCTCGACAGATCGTCGAGGAGCAGCGCGGCCAGCCGCAGCAAGGAGCGGTAGTGCGCCTGATAGGTCTCGGTGAGCAGGTCCTCGCTGGTACCGGCAGCGGTACCGGCGCCAGGACCCGCGGCACCGGGTGCAACTGCCGTCATCTGGCTTTCTTCCGGCCTATCCGCAGGCCACTGGACACGCGACGGGAACGTCACCGCGGCTGCCGCCGAGATGCCCGCTCCTGCCCCCACCATCACGTTCGCCACGCCCGTTTGACACTCGATCCCCTGTCATGGTTGCCCGGCCCGGCGCATATTCTCGCGCATGGGCCGAACGCCCCTCCAGGGAATTCGGCGAGGATTCGTCAAGCAGTCCGCGAACAAACCGCGCAGACTCCGGGCGGACGGGCGGACTCAGCCCGTTCCGACACCGTCCGCGCCCGTCCCGGCACCCTCGGCTTCGGCCGCCGAGGCCCGGTCGGCGATCTCGCCCGCCACCAGTTCGGCGATCTGAAGGGCGTTCAGTGCCGCACCCCGGCGCAGGTTGTCGCCGCAGAGGAAGAGGTCCAGTGCGTTCGGGTCGTCCAGGGCGCGCCGCAGCCGGCCGACCCAGACCGGGTCCGTTCCCACCGCGTCGTTCGGCGTCGGGAACTCGCCCGCCGCCGGGTCGTCGTACAGCAGCACCCCGGGGGCGTCGCGGAGGATCTCGTGGGCGTGCTCCTGGGTGACCTCGCGCTCGAACACCGCGTGCACGGCGAGCGCGTGGGTGCGCACCACCGGGATCCGCACACAGGTCGCCGAGACCTTGAGCCCGGGCAGGCCGAGGATCTTGCGGGACTCGTCGCGCACCGTGCGCTCCTCCGACGACCAGCCGCCGTCGGTCAGCACACCGGCCCAGGGCACCGCGTTGAGCGCGAGCGGGGCGGCGAACGGTCCGTGGTCGGCGATCACCGCCCGCAGGTCGCCGGTCTGTTCGCCGACCTCGGTGCCGGCCACCTGGGCGAGCTGAGCGCGCAGCGTGTCCGTACCGTCCCGGCCGAGCCCGGAGGCGGCCTGGTAGGAGGCGACCACCAGCGACTCCAGGGCGTACTCGGCGTGCAGGGCACCGATCACCGCGATCATGGTCAGCGTGGTGGAGTCCGGGCTCGCCACGATCCCGCGCGAGCGCATCCGGACGGCGGCCGCGTTGACCTCGGGCACCACCAGCGGAACGGCGTCGTCCAGCCGGAACGCGCCGGAGTTGTCGACCACCACGACGCCCTTGGCGGCCGCGATCGGCGCCCAGCGGGCGGCGATCTCCTCGGGGACGTCGAACAGCGCGACGTCCACCCCGTCGAAGAGCTCCTCGGAGAGCGGGAGGACCTCGACGGACTCCCCGCGCACGACCGCCTTGCGGCCGACCGAACGCGGGGAGGCGGCGAGACGGATCTCGCCCCAGATGTCCTGGCGGAGGGAGAGCAGGCCGAGGAGCACCTCGCCGACCGCGCCGGTGGCGCCGACGACGGCGAGGTTCGGCCGCCGGGTCATCGCCCGGTGCCCCCGTAGACCACGGCCTCGTCCGTCTCACTGTCCAGCCCGAAGGCGGAGTGGACGGCCTGCACGGCCGCGTTGACGTCGTCGGCGCGGGTGACCACCGAGATCCGGATCTCCGAGGTGGAGATCAGCTCGATGTTGACCCCGGCCGCGGAGAGCGCCTCGAAGAAGGTCGCCGTGACGCCCGGGTTGGACCGCATGCCCGCGCCGACCAGCGAGATCTTGCCGATCGCGTCGTCGTAGCGGAGCGACTCGTAGCCGATGCCCTCCCGGACCCGGTCGAGTGCGTCGATGGCCTTCTGGCCCTCGGACTTCGGCAGGGTGAAGGAGATGTCGGTCAGACCGGTCGACGCCGCCGAGACGTTCTGCACGACCATGTCGATGTTGACCTCGGCGTCGGCGATGGCGCGGAAGATGCGCGCCGCCTCGCCCGGCTTGTCGGGGACGCCGACGACCGTGACCTTGGCCTCGGACGTGTCATGGGCGACTCCGGAGATGATGGCCTGCTCCATCTCGCCCCCTTCGGGCTGGTGCGGGTTGTCGTTGCTGACGATCGTCCCGGGAAGACCCGAGAACGACGAGCGTACGTGAATCGGGATGTTGTAGCGGCGCGCGTACTCCACACAGCGGTCGAGCAGCACCTTGGAACCGGACGAGGCCAGCTCCAGCATGTCCTCGTAGGCGATCCAGTCGATCTTGCGGGCCTTCTTCACCACGCGCGGGTCGGCGGTGAACACGCCGTCCACGTCGGTGTAGATCTCGCAGACCTCGGCCTTGAGGGCGGCGGCGAGGGCGACGGCGGTGGTGTCCGAGCCGCCCCGGCCGAGCGTGGTGATGTCCTTGCTCGACTGCGAGACGCCCTGGAAGCCGGCCACGATCGCGATGTTGCCCTCGTCCAGGGCGGTGCGGATGCGGCCCGGCGTCACATCGATGATGCGCGCCTTGTTGTGGACGGAGTCGGTGATGACGCCGGCCTGGCTTCCTGTGAACGACTGCGCCTCGTGGCCCAGGGATTTGATCGCCATGGCCAGCAGCGCCATGGAGATGCGCTCTCCAGCGGTCAGCAGCATGTCGAACTCGCGGCCGGCGGGGAGAGGTGACACCTGCTCCGCGAGTTCGATGAGCTCGTCCGTCGTGTCGCCCATCGCGGACACCACGACGACGACCTCATGGCCGGCCTTCTTGGCGTCAACGATTCGACGGGCCACGCGCTTGATGCCCTCGGCATCCGCAACGGATGAGCCGCCGTACTTCTGCACGACAAGGCCCACGTGCGCTCCTCGACTTGTGTCGTTTCCGGGGGCGCTCGGCCCCCGCACCCCCGGGTGGCGGGGGCTGTGCGGTCGGCGCCAGTCTACCGAGCGGGGGTGTCCCGACCTCCGCTTTCCATATGATGAGACACACGTTTCGGCAGGTGAGCGGGGGTGCGGATGCCGCCACCGGCAGGTCTGCGGGCGGGCGTCCGCCGTTCCGGAGAATCGGCGGACGAAGGGACGGCCGCCCCGGGGTTTTCCGTCCGGTGGCCGGGGGTGAGGTTTCCGTCACACTCCCGCCGCCGGGGCCCCGGGCGGCCTGCGTCCCTGTGCGCCTGCGCCCTTGCCCGCCTCCGGTGGTCCTGGTGGTCCTGGTGGGGGCCCTAGTGACCCAGGCCGAGCTCGGCCGCCATCAGGTCACCGGCCTGCTGCTCCAGCTGCTCGTCGGTGAGCCCGTCGTTGTCGGTGTCCGCCCCGTCCGGCGCCGCCCCGATCGGGCTGTCCAGCCGGACGTGCGCGATCAGCGACTGCAGCGCCCGCAGGACGGCCGTGCAGGTGGTGCCCCAGTTGGACAGGTACGAGAACTGCCACCACCAGAGCGCCTCGCTGACCCGGCCCTCGCGGTAGTGGGTGAGCCCGTGCTGCAGCTCGCTCACCACCCCGGCCAGGTCGTCCGAGATCCGGAACGCGCTCGGCTTCTCCGGCGGCCCGTACGGGTCGAAGACCTCGTGGTAGACGTCGATCGGCGCGAGCAGCACGGCCAGCCGCTCCCGCAGCTGCTCGCCGTCCGGCTCCGGACCGGCGTCGGGCTCGAACCGGTCCTCGGGGACGACGTCCTCGATGGCGCCCAGCCGGCCGCCGGCCAGCAGCAGCTGCGAGACCTCCAGCAGGAGGAGGGAGACGGCGCTGCCGGGCTCGTCGCCCTTGGCGACCTCGGTCACCGAGAGCACGAAGCTCTCCACCGAGTCCGCGATCTGCACCGCGAAGTCGTCCGGCTCCGAGCCGTGGGCGTGCGTGTGCGGAGGGCGGGGCACCTGCGCGGTGTCCCGCTCCTCCTCCGGCCCGGCCTGATGGGGCGCGTGGGGCTGCTGGTTGATCGTCCGGTCAGACATCGAGCAGTCGTCTCCCTTCGAAGGCGCGACCGAGTGTGACCTCGTCCGCGTACTCCAGATCCCCGCCGACGGGCAGGCCGCTCGCCAGGCGGGTCACCTTCAGGCCCATCGGCTTGCAGAGCCGGGCCAGGTAGGTGGCGGTCGCCTCCCCCTCCAGATTGGGGTCGGTGGCCAGGATCAGCTCGGTGACGGTGCCGTCCGCGAGGCGTGCCAGCAGCTCGCGGATCCGCAGATCGTCCGGGCCGACGCCCTCGATCGGGCTGATCGCGCCGCCCAGCACGTGGTAGCGGCCGCGGAACTCCCGGGTGCGCTCGATGGCGACGACGTCCTTGGGTTCCTCGACCACGCAGATGACCGCGAGGTCGCGGCGCGGGTCCAGGCAGACCCGGCACTGCTCGGCCTCCGCGACATTGCCGCAGACGGCGCAGAACCGGACCTTGTCCTTGACCTCCAGCAGCGCGTGCGCCAGCCGGCGGACGTCGACCGGGTCGGCCTGCAGGACGTGGAAGGCGATCCGCTGCGCGCTCTTGGGCCCGACGCCGGGCAGCCTGCCCAGTTCGTCGATCAGGTCCTGAACCACGCCCTCGTACAACGTCGCGCCTTCCCTCGGGTTGGACCGGTGGCACCCGCGCGGGGTGCTCCGGTGCCATCATCCAACGAATCGGACGCCGGGCGCATCGCCCGACGCCCGACTCCCGCATTAATCACACAGGTCCGTTGTCCGAACTCCGGACCCGAGCGTCCGACCCGTACGCTCCGGTGGCCCGGCCCGTACCCGCTGTCACGGCCGGGCCGTCACCGTCGGGCGGTCACCGTCGGAACGTCACCGGCAGCTCGGAACGTCACCGGCGGAACGTCACCGTCAGAACGGCAGACCCGGGATCCCGCCGCCGAGGCCCTGGGTCAGCGGGCCCATCCGCTCGGCCTGCATCTTCTGCGCGGCCTGGTTGGCGTCCCGGACGGCCGCCAGGACGAGGTCGGCCAGCGTCTCGGTGTCCTCCGGGTCGACGGCGGCCGGGGCGATGGTCAGCGCCACCAGCTCACCGGAACCGGTCACCGTCGCCTCGACCAGGCCGCCGCCCGCCGAACCGCTCACCTTGGCCTCGGCCAGCTCCTGCTGCGCCTGGGCGAGGTCCTGCTGCATCTTCTGCGCCTGCTTGAGCAGCGCCTGCATGTTGGGCTGGCCACCACCGGGAAACACGGCTCACTCCTTGCGTTCGGTCCGCTCCTACTACGTCCTCGACGAGCCTACGTGCTGCTCAGTTGCCACCGTGCCGGATCTCCTCCAGCACCGTGGCACCCAGCTCGCGGATGATCAGCTCCTGGCCGGAGAACACGTCCTCGTTCAGATCGGGGTCGTCCTCCTCCGGCACGTCGTCCTCCGGGGCCACCCCCTGCGCCGGGTACGCCGGGGACGGCGGCGGCGATGCCTGGACGGGCGGCGGCACCGGCGCGGCCGGCGCCGGGTTCGGCGCGGCGGCCGGGCGGGGCGCCGGAGCGGGCGCGACCGCGGGAGCCGGCGCGGCGGGCGCCATCTGGGGCGCGGGCGCGACCGGACGCGCCGGTGGGGCACCCCAGCCGCCCCCGCCGCCACCACTGCCACTCGGGGTGGCGACCCCACCGGAGCCGCCGCCGGGGCCGGCCGTGCCACCGGACGGGTCGACGATGCACTCGATCCGCCAGTCCACGCCGAGCGCGTCCGCCAGCGCGGCCCGCAGCACGTCGTCGCTGTTGCTGCTCACGAAACTGTCGCGGGCACCCGCGTTGATGAACGAGACCTGGAGCACGCTGCCGTCGAATCCGGCCACCTGGCCGTTCTGGCTGAGCAGGATCCAGGTGAACCGGCGCCGGTTCTTCACCGCCTCCAGGATCTGCGGCCACAGCTGCCGGACCTGGCCCGCGCCCTGCTGCGCCGCCGCCGACGGCTGCCCGCCGGGCGCCGGAGCGGGGGCAGGAGCCGGGGCGGGGGCGGGTACGGCCGGAGCGGGCTGTGCGGGAGCAGGCTGCGCCGGGGCGGGCGCGGCCACGGGGGCCGGGGCCTCCGCCGCGGGCGCCTCCCCGGCGGGCGGGAAGCTCCGCTTGATCGGCCACGCCCCGGGCGCCGGCCCGGCCGGCTGCGCGGGAGCGGGGGCAGGAGCGGGTGCGGGCATCGGCTGCACCGGCGCCGGCGGCGCTACCTGCGGCACCTCGGACACTGCCGGCACCACCGTCGGCGCCTGCACCGTCTGAGCCATCGGCACCGTCGGCGCCGCCGCCATCGGCGCCGTCAGCACCGGACCGCCGGCCACGGCGAACCCACCGCTCGCGGCACGCCGCTCCAGCTTGTCCAGCCGCGCCTGCAACGACAGCTCGTCGCTGTACGCGCCCGGCAGCATCACCCGGGCACAGATCAGCTCCAGCTGGAGCCGGGGCGCCGCATTGCCACGCATCTCCGTCAGCCCGGTGTTGACGAGGTCCGCCGCCCGGCTCAGCTCCGCCGCCCCGAACGCGTCCGCCTGGGCCTGCATCACCGCGATCCGGTCGGCCGGGGCGTCGATCAGCCCCTTCTCCCCCGCGTCCGGCACTGTGGCGAGGATCACCAGGTCACGCAGCCGCTCCAGCAGGTCCGCGACGAACCGGCGCGGGTCGTGACCGCCCTCGACCACCCGGTCGATGACCTGGAACACCGTCGCCCCGTCGTGCGCGGCGAACGCGTCCACCACCTCGTCCAGCAGCGCCGAGTCCGTGTACCCGAGCAGCGAAGTGGCCATCCCGTACGTCACACCGCCCTCGGCGGCGCCGGCCAGCAGCTGGTCCATCACGGACATCGAGTCACGCACGGAGCCCGCGCCCGACCGCACCACCAGCGGGAACACGGAGTCCTCGACCTGGATCCCCTCCCGGCCGCACACCTCCGCCAGGTAGTCGCGCAGCGTGCCGGGCGGCACCAGCCGGAACGGGTAGTGGTGGGTCCGGGACCGGATCGTCCCGATCACCTTCTCCGGCTCGGTGGTGGCGAAGATGAACTTCAGGTGCTCCGGCGGTTCCTCCACCACCTTCAGCAGCGCGTTGAAGCCGGCCGAGGTCACCATGTGCGCCTCGTCCAGGATGAAGATCTTGTACCGGCTGTGCACCGGCGCGAAGAACGCCCGCTCCCGGAGGTCGCGCGCGTCGTCCACACCACCGTGCGAGGCCGCGTCGATCTCGATCACGTCGATCGACCCGGGCCCGCCCGTGGCAAGGTCCGTGCAGGACTGGCACTCACCGCACGGCGTGGGCGTCGGCCCCTGCTCACAGTTCAGACAGCGGGCCAGGATGCGGGCACTCGTCGTCTTGCCGCAGCCGCGCGGGCCGCTGAACAAGTACGCGTGATTGACCCTGTTGTTGCGCAGGGCCTGCTGGAGCGGAGCGGTCACGTGATCCTGCCCGATGACCTCCGCGAAGGTCTCCGGGCGGTAGCGGCGGTACAGGGCTAGGGACACACCCCCGACGATATCGGGACGGACCGACAAACGCGTCGCCCCTCGACCCCCCACGCCCCACCGACCCCCGGGAACGCAAAGACCCCTCGTGCACCCACCAGAGCCCTCCTACCCTTGCTGCCTTCCGGCCCTGGGGGAGTTCAGAGAGATAGCGCCACACGAGGGGCTGGCCCCAACACTACCGGATCCCGGGCCCACCCCTCCACCACCACCCCGTCCCACCATCCGCAGGCCACCCCCACCCCCTACCTGCGAGATACGTGGTCGCGACCACCCCTGAACATGTACTAAGCTCTCCCACGGAGGATTCGCCTAGAGGCCTAGGGCGCACGCTTGGAAAGCGTGTTGGGGGCAACCCCTCACGAGTTCGAATCTCGTATCCTCCGCCGGCAGAAGGCCCGGACCGCTCAGCGGTCCGGGCCTTCGTCGTTTCCGGTGTCCGGTTCAACCGCTCACGGCGGCGGAGAGGACCGCGAGGCAGAGCAGCATGCAGCTGGCGAAGGCCGCGCCAGCGGTGATGACAGCACTGTGCCGATCCGTGCCGGCGCTCCGCTTCAGCATGAAGGCCAGCAAGGCGATGATCACGGAGGCAAGCGCGGAGACAAGCAGCCACGGAACTCGCGTGACGACGGGCAGGCTACTCATCTTCGGCTTCCTCTTCTGTGGTGCGGTCGATGTAAGGGACGAGTCCGGCATCGGGCTGGTGGGCGGTCGGCATCGCCGCGATGTCCATCAGGAGCGTTGAGAGCTCGCCCCTGGCGGCATCGGCTGCGGCAGCCACCTGCTCGTGGGCTGCGACCTGGTCGTCGAGCACACGCAGAAGCTCTCCGATGCGGTGCTGCTCCTCGTACGGCGGCAGCGATACCGGGAGCTGCCTCATCGCGCTGGTCTTGATCGAGTCAACGGTCGACATCGCCGCCCGGTCCTTGATCCACGCCTGGGTTCCCGGAAGGGAGAGGTATGCCAGAACGAAACGCGGGTCCACGCCGGGCTCGAAGCCGTGCAGCCGAAGGAGATTTCCGTTGTAGAGGCTGCCGGCGCCCTCCGCTCCCACCAGTGCCACGGGTCCGACCGTCCCGGTACGCGTGCAAAGGATGTCGCCCTCGCTCAACAGGAACCGTTCGAGCTGCTGCGCGTCGCGTGCCGAGATCCTGGTGTCCTCGCTGCCGTGGATCCGCCGGTTTCGCAGGTGCTTGGGCAGCACCACACGAACAGGGCCGTCCTCGGAGTACATCCCGGGGTTCAGCAAGGAGGGTGACGGCCCGGGCTGCACCTTGCACAGATCCTGCAGGAGCACGTTCCGTCGACCACCCGCACTGGGTTCCGGACTGCGGCCGGGCGCTGCCCGCTCCCAGCACCGCCGCGCTTCCTCGTCCAGGGATCCCGCCAGATCCAAGGCATCGTCGAGTTTCCGACGGGCGGATTCCACCTGCGCGGGTGTCGCCGCTACGTACGCACCGAGGCTGACGTAGTCGACAGGGCTCAGCGAGTAACCACGCTCCTCGATCTCCTCCACGGAGACCGATCGACCGAGCGCACGCGCTTCGTCGGGCATCGGGTTCCCGTCACGCAGCGATCGGTGGATCTGCCCCAGGAGCCGTACATCATCGGTGCTCAGCTCTCGGCGGGTCCGAGTGACCAACTCACCCAACTCGCGGGCATTGATGAAGTGCACCTCGGTACGCTGCGACGGTGCCGACAGGAACCAGATGCAGGCCGACACCGCGGTACCGGTGAAGAGATGCGGGGGAAGGGCGAGGATGCCGTCGACGACCCCGTCCTCGACCAAGGCCTGCCGGATCGCACGCTCCCTCGGCTGGTCGGATACGGCAGCGTTGTCCGCCATGATCACCGCAGCTCGTCCGCCGGGCCCGAGGGTGGAGAGGATGTGCTGGATCCAGGCGAAGTTGGCGTTGGACGGCGGCGGGGGCCCATATCGCCAGCCTCCGGCCGCCATCCGGCCCGATTCGGCGTTGAACGGCGGATTGGCCAGAACCAGGTCCACCGGTTCCCGCCGTCGCTCCGCCGGCTCGGGCCATGGTGCGATGTCATGGGTGCCCACCCGTGGCGTCACACCGTGGAGCATCAAGTTCATCGCGGTCAGGCGCAGCGTCGCCTCGTCCGGCTTTCCGGCCGTCACTGCCGACACCGAACCATCGCCGCTGGCCGCCACCATGGCCGACAGCAGTTCACCGCCACGCGGATAGGGATCGTGGATCCGGCCCGACACACCCTCCGGGGCAACCAGCTCGCTCAGCAGGGCCACCACCGTTCTAGGTGTGAAGGCGCTACGACTGTCCATACGCATGATGTCGGCATGCGCATCGAGCAGATCCCGGAAGGCATCCCGGTCCAGTCCAGCCACCGAGGCCATCAACTGCGGTACTCCAGCAGCGGGTAGGGGCTCAAGACCCTGCAGCGCAAACCGCATGGCCGGCGCCACCCCACAGCCCTTCAGCAAGCGATCGGTTCGCTCCCCCACCTCGCTGAGGAAGACCTTGGGTGTCAGCGCCAGGTGTGCGTCGGCCCGGTCCTCCAGGGCCGCCCAGTCCTTGTGTGCTCCCCACCTCAGAAAGATCAGGCACATCGGCAAGGGCAGATAGGCCGTCAGCGACGGCGCGCCCCACATTTCCACCATCTGAGGCTTCAGCAACTCCGCCAGAACCCGCCGGGACCGCGACCGCTGCTGCTCGGCACCCGGTGAAGGCACGGCGAACCCAGCGGCCTGTCCAGCCACGGGAACTCCCTCGGACTGCCCGGACAAGGCTCGGACCCTGTCACCGTAGGTAACCCCTGAGGGCTCCTCCTCCCTCCGTGCCGACTTGGGCACAGACCGGGCGTCAAGCCATCGCACGATGTCAGCGAGCCGGAACAGTCGCTTGTGGCCGACCCTCAGCTCCTGCGGAAAGTCCGGATAGCGGTTCTGCCAGTTCGTGACCGCAGAGGCCCCGACACCGGCCAGCTCTGCGATCTTGGCTCGGGAGACGAGTCTCCCGTCACTACTCTTGTCACTCAACGCAGTCACTCTCCCCGTCATCGGTCGGCTGCCCTGTGGAGCAAAGCTAGATGACCGACCATTAGGTCACCAAATGCGCACTGAAGTGCGCAAGACTCCCCACTGCAGCAGCCTGCAAGGGAAACACAGGCCACCGATCAGAAGAGTGAGGATGAGCTGCATCTTTATGGACTTGCCACGAACGCACCCCTGCGGTCGACCGACACAAGAAGCAAGCCGTGAACTTCACACTTGCAGGGAGGGCGCGCTGCGAGAAGCCTTCGGGAGTCCTCCGGAAGTCAACATCCCCGAAGGTTGCGAGAAGCGTCGACACTCTCCGTAATTCCGACTGGAGAGCGGAGGCATCGCCCCGGCGTCCACCCCCGTTCAATGCGACCCCACGCAGGACCTCCAGCCCGATCGGCCGCCCTGGGCTCCGGCCTCCGGGACGCAGTCCTTTCCATTGACTTCGGAACGTGTTCCGAAGTAGCATGGCCGCATGTCCACTCTCACCGTGTCGTTCTCCGATCTCTCGAAGAACTCGAAGCGTGTCGCGGACACCGTCGAGCAAGCACAGCGCGTCCACGTCACTCGTCGTGACGGCGAGGACCTGTACCTGACCACCGAACGTCACGACCGCGAGCGCGAGGAGACCGCTGACGTCACCGCGCGGCTTTTCGCGGCCCTGATCACCAGCGACGAGGGTGCTCGCGCGGTCCTCCTCGCCCTCCCCGAGGTCTTCCCGTGGACCCGGCACTTGTCGGCCGAGGAGGCGCGCGAGTTCGTCGTCGACCTCATGAACGCCACCCGCGACGTGGTGGAACTGGACGTCCACGCCAATCTTCACCGCGTGATCGTCGAGTGGCGGGCCACCGCCAGGATCCTGGCTGACCCCACGCTGAGCGCCCAGCTCACCGGGCCGCTCACCGGCGATGACCACGGCGAGGTACCCGTCCCGTGAGCCCCAAGCGCGGAGACGACGTCCCGCCACCACCGGTCGGTGACGAGTGGCGGCTGCGATTCGCCACCAACGAAGCTGCCAAGGGGTGGGGCGACCTCTGCACGGAGGCGCCGGGGAACACTCGTCGTTGTTTCGAAGCCCTCCGCAATGCCCCCTGTCCACGCGTGGCCCCGATCGACAGCACCGGCTCCGAGGGCGCCTGGCGACGCGCGTTCTCGGCGGGGACGAGCTACCGCAGTGGGAGTACGAGGAGTTCGCCCACCGCCCGGGCCCGGTTCGCGGCACGGGCCCGGGTCACGGCCCGGCCGTGCTTGCGGGGGTGACAGAGCGGGAGCACCAAGTCCTGGAGCTGATCGCGAGGGGCCTGTCGAACCACGAGATCACGGCGCGTCTGCACCTCAGCATGGGCACCGTGAAGACCCACATCGGCCGCCTCCTCACCAAGCTGGCCGCCCGCGACCGTGCCCAACTGGTGATCGCGGCCTACGAGTCGGGAGTCGTGTCGGCCTCCGACGGTGGCCTGGTGCCCTGAGTCCCCGACGGTCGGGGAGGACCGCGGCACCGGGTCGACCAGCACGCCTGCAACCGCCACCGAACGGCCGGACGGACAGTTGGGAAGCATGTGGGGGGCAACCCCTCACGAGTTCGAATCCCGTATCCCCCGCCTCCGCCGGCCATGGCAGCACGAAGGCCCCGGCCGGGTTCCGGTCGGGGCCTTCCGCGTTTCGTCGGGGCGGGTTGGTCAGCGGAAGGACGCCAGGTTGTCCGTGACCCACTGGGTGTAGGGGCGGGCCGGGTGGCCGGTCAGGGACTCGACGGTGTCGTTCACCGGGGCCGGCTTGCCGGCCGTGTCGGCCATCAGGTCCAGCAGGGCGGCCACGAAGTCGGCGTCCATGAACTGGCTGAGCTGCTGTCGCACGGCCGGCGCGGGCACCTCCTCGAAGCGCAGCGCGCGGCCGAGGGCCCGGCCGAGCGTCTCGACCTGTTCGGTCTGGGTGAGCGACTGCGGGCCGGTCAGCTCGTAGACCCGGCCGAAGTGCTCGGGGCTGCCGAGGACGGCGGCGGCCGCGTCGGCGACGTCGCGCTCGTGCACCACCGAGGCGGCGGCCGCGGCGTGCGGGCCGCGGAGGACGTCGCCGCCCTGCAACTGCATCGCCCAGGCAAGCGAGTTGATCGCCGGGAAGAACAACCGCAGGAAGGTCCGGTCGATGCCCGTCGCCGTGATCTCCTGCTCCACCCGCGCGTGGTAGGCGGCGATCACATCGGGCTGCGGGTCCGCGCCGTCGACGACGGCGCCCGAGGACAGGAACACGATCTGCCGCACCCCCGCCTGCCGCACCCGGCCGAGCAGCGGCCGGACGTCCATGCCGTAGGGCAGCACCAGGAACAGCTCGGTGACGCCGTCCAGCGCGGCGTCGAGCGTCTCCGGCCGGGCCAGGTCCCCGCGCACCACCTCCACGCCCTCGGGCAGTCCGGCCTTCTCGGGGGTCCGCGACAGGGCCCGGACCTTCCGCCCGGCGCCCGCCAGCGCCTCCACCGTCTGCCGCCCGAAGTGCGCGGTCGCGCCGATCACAAGAATCATGGCGGATCCCTCCCCATCACCGTTCCGGTCACTGCCTTCGGGAGAGACAGTAGGGGCCGTCTAGGACGGATTCCGTCCTAGATGCAGCCCACTCACAGGGTCGGCGCGGTGGCGAGGGGAACGGTGGCGAGGGGACCGGTGGTGAGGGGACCGGTGGCGAGGAGGCCGGTGGCGCGGTCCGCGGTGAGGACGCCGAGGATGTAGCCGTCCTCGTCGACGACGGGCCAGACCGCCAGGTGCTTGATCCGCATCGCGATCGCGGCCAGCGCCAGGCCCATCGTCGGCCAGGCGAACGGGCCGCGCTGGTGGGTGGTCGCGCTGATCGCGGTGCGCTCGGTGTACCAGGAGCGGGCCAGGAAGGGGTGGAGCCCGATGCGGGTGACCAGCCCCTCGCACCGGCCGTCGTGGCCGCGGACGAGTAGGTACTCGATATCGGCGCTGTGGAGGATGTCGTTGGCCTGGTCGACGGTGCTGTCGTCGGCTATCTGGTAGTCGCAGAGGTCCATGGCGTCGGCGACCGTGAGGCCGTGGCCGGGCCGTTCCGACTGCGGGGCTTGGGTGGTCACGGTGATCACCGTTCCCGTCTCCGGTGGCCCGTCGAGGGGCCGCCGGATCGTCCTTCACCCAGAACGAAGCCGGCACATGTACCGGAATGCGTGATGCCCTGGATGTCTACGACCCTACTCCGGCGGCGGGCGGGCCGGGGCGGGGCGGGCGGGCCGGGGCGGCCGGAGCGGAGCGGACCGGCCGGAGGAAACGGCCGGAGCGGGCCGCCGCGGAGTACCGTTGGAGGACAGCCGAGGACATTCCGCACACCGGCATCAGCGTCGACGTCGCCCTGGGTCATGACGGGTCCCTCGTGGACCGGACGGGCGGCCTCCGATGATGCCGATCCCCCTCCCCGCCTCCGTCGGGCCGTGGGCGGTGCCCGGTGTTCCGCTGCTGCCCCGCCTGCTGCTGGAACCGACGATGTCCCGAGACGGAGTCTTCGACGGCGCCTGGTGGCCCCGTTCGAACCACATCGCCGCCGAACTGCCGGACCTGATCACCGCGCTCGGCGCCCACTTCGGACGCATCGTCCGGGTCGGCCTCGACATCTCGGCCTGGGACGGCGTGCCCCGCTCCGTCGCCGCGAACGGCCTGACGATCAGGATCAACTGGTTCACCGGCAGCGATGCGACGATCAGCGTCACCCGCGGCTTCCAGGACCACTTCCTCCTGCTGGTGGTGCCGCCCGGCACCAGCCCGGTGACGGCCTCCTCCGCGATGGCCGGCGCCTCGGCGACCGGGAACCACACCCCGGCCGCGGAACTCCTGCTCGGCTGAACGGCAGTCAACGACAGTCGACCGAACAGCGGTCGGCTCCGACGCCGGGCGCCGGGAACCGACCACCGCGACCATGCCGGGTCCGGGCCGAACCAGGAGTAACCTCGGCATTACCGAAGGCACTTCGCATGCCGGCACCGGACACTGGCGTCGTCTCCGGCGCACCGCGATGCCGGACCCGGCCTCCTCGGCCGGGCCCGGGGACAGGCCCTTGATCATGACCACGATGCTCGATCGTGCGACGACGCCCACCGCCCCGGTTCCCCCCGCACGGCTCTCCCTCACGCCCGGCGGCGTGCGGCCCGGCCGTCTGGACGGAGCCTGGTGGCCCCGCTCGCGTGACCTTCTCCGCGAACTCCCCGCCCTGGCCGCCGACATCGACGAGCGGTGGGGCCGGATCACCCGGATCACCCTGAACCCCGCGCAGTGGCCCGTCATCCCCCGGCGGATCCCGGTCGCCGGACACACCGTCCACGCGGGCTGGTTCACCACCGAGCAGGACGAGCACACGATCGCGGTGTTCTCGTACGCCCCGCGCCGACTGAACCTGCTGGTCGTCCCGCCGGAGACGGACGCCGTCGATGCCGCCCGGCTGATGGCCGAGGCCGCCGGTCCCGCGAACACCACGAGCGCGAGCGGTCTGCTCGCCGTGGGGACGGGCGGCGGAGCCCGGGGGCCGGGATCCCGTTCCGACTTCCTGCCGTCGGCCGTCGCTCCCTCCGACGGCGACGGTGCGGCGGCCAGGCGGGCGGACGTCGCCCGCGGCCGGGCCGCCTCCTGGCCGGTGCCCGCGTAGCCGAACGGTGCCCGCGTAGCTGAACCGTGCCCGCGTAGCTGAACCGTGCCCGCACGGCCGACGGGACGCCGTCCGCTCCGGCCGCGGGCCGGGTGTCACTCGCGTGACCACTCGGCCTCGGCCTCGGGCCGGCCGGCGATGTCGGCACCGTCCCAGAGGCGGATCCTGATCGCCAGGGGGCCGGGCGCGGGCCGGGAGAGCGTGCGTACGAACACGTCCCGGAGGTGGTTGGCCGCCCGTTGGGGAGGCCCGTCGTACTCCAGTGGATCCGGCAGCGCGGTGTCGTCCTGCCGGGACCAGTGGCCGCCGTCGTCCTGCGTCTCCAGGACCCATCGGTAGTGGGGCATCCGGTACCTCCGCCTCCAGTGCCGGGATCGCCGGGCAGTCGGGCAGTCGGGCAGTCGGGCAACTGAGCAGCCGGTGACGGTGCCGTCAGTACTCGGCGCCGCTCCGCAGATAGCTGCCCACGACCTGGAGCCACGCCCCGGGGCCGAAGCAGACCTCGATCCGGTACGGGGTGTCCTCGTAGACCCGCAGGACGCGCAGCGCACCGCTCGGATGCAGGTCGTACTCGAAGGTGACGCCGTCCGCGCCGTCCTCGTACTGCAGGTCCAGCGGCCCCTTCGAGGGCTCCGCCGGCGCCCGGGCCTCGGCCGAGAGTTTCACGTAGACGGACATCTCTCCGCCCCGCCTTTCCTGTTCGCCCGAGCGGGCGCTACGCCCGGGGAAGCGAGCTACCCCCACGGTACTCCGCCCCCGCCCCACCGACCTGGCGGGCGACGGTAGCCGTGGCCGGTGCGCGGGACCTCAGCGCCACTCGATCAGGACGATCAGCTGGGGCGGCAGCTCTTGGGACTGATCGAGCAGCTCCCCCAGCAGGCGTTCGCCCTGCCCCTCCGACCACCGGTCCCGGCCCGGCGGGCCGGACTGCCGCTCACCGCTCATCCTCGCTCACCGCCGTCCTCCTCGGTCGCCCTCCGCCGGGCCGGCCGGTACCCCGCGGGAGTTCGGTTCCCGTCCCCTCCGCCGGCCGATGGTCCGGGACGGCACGCGGGGCGGGCGGGCCGGCGACCGGCCACCCCACGGGGTGTCGTGCATGCGACACTTCGGGAAAACGGGGCCGGAGGGAGAGGCGTGGGATCGTCGGAGCTGCTGATCGTGCTGGACCGGGGCAGTGCGACGCCCTTGCAGCAGCAGGTGTGCGACGGGATCGCCGGGCTGGTCAGGTCGGGGCGGTTGCGGGCCGGGGAGGCGGTGCCGGCGTCCCGGGAGCTGGCGGCTCAGCTCGGGGTGTCGCGCACGGTGATCCTGCGGGCGTACGAACTGCTGACCGCCAACGGACTGTTGACGGCCCGCCGGGGATCGGGGACCAGGGTGGCCGAGCGGGCCGCCGGGGAGGGCGCCGCGCCGGGTCCGGCGCGGACGGCGCTCGCGCCGCAGCCACCGCTCGCCACCGACGGCGGGGACACGCTGTGGCAGCCGTGGGAGCCGCCGCCGATGCAACAGGCCGGTGCGGCACTGGACTTCCGGCACGGCACCCCGGCGCTGGCCAACTTCCCGGTGTCGCGCTGGCGGCAGTCCGTGCACGAGGCGTACGCGCGGGCGGACGTCGCCGCGCTCGGGTACGGGCCGGCCGAGGGCTCCGCCGCGCTGCGGGCGCAGATCGCCACGCTGGTCCGGCAGAGCCGGGCGCTGGACGCCTCGCCCGACAGCATCCTGGTGACCAGCGGGGCCACCCAGGCACTGGACATCCTGGCCCGGCTGCTGGTCGGTCCGGGCGACGTGGTGGTGATCGAGGACCCGAGCCACACCGTGCTGCGCCAGGTCTTCGGCTCCGCCTCCGGCACCGTGGTGCCGGTGCCGGTGGACGAGGAGGGGCTGCGGGTCGCGGACATCGACGCCCACGTCCGGGCGCACGGCCAGGACCCGGAGCGGGTGCGGCTGGTCTATGTGACGCCCTCGCACCAGTTCCCGACCGGGTTCATCATGTCCGAGGCCCGGCGGCGGGCCCTGCTGGCCTGGGCGGAACGGCGCGGGGCGACCGTGCTGGAGGACGACTACCACAACGAGTTCACCTTCGCCGCCGAGCGGCTGCCGGCCCTGGCCGCCGCCCGGCACCAGGGCACGGTGGTCTACGTCGGCAGCTTCAGCAAGACGCTCTTCCCGGCGCTGCGGATCGGCTACGCGATCGTGCCGCAGCGGCTGGTGCGGCCGTTCCTCGGCATCAAGTGGATCACCGACCGGCTGACCCCGACGGTCACCCAGGAGGCGCTGGCGCACTTCGTCGCCACCGGCGCCTACGCCCGGCACGTCAGCCGGATGACCCGGCTGTACCGGGAGCGCCGCCGCTCGCTGCTGGACGGCCTCTACACGCACTTCGGCGCCGAGGTGCGGATCTCCGGGGCGGCCGCCGGCCTGCACGTCCTGGTCGCCCTCACCGGCGCGCGCGGCGTCGGCGAGGACGAGATCGTCCGCCGGGCCGCGGCGCTCGGTGTGCGGGTCTACCCCGCCTCGGGGTACTTCGTGCGGGAGCCGCCGGCCGAACCGACCTTCCTGATGGGCTACGCCGCCCTGCCGGGCACCCGGATCGCCGAGGGCACGGCGCTGCTGGCCGCGGCGGTCCGTGAAGCCACGGCGGTCCGGGAGGCCACGGCCGCTAGCCGGAGCCGGGGGCGTCGGTGAACCGGGCCCGGCGGAAGCGGCGCCGCTGCGCGTACGGCACGGTGCAGTCGAACACCGCCTTCGCGGTGCGGCCGTCCGCCGACAGCGCCGGCGAGTAGGCGACCGACTGGGTCGGGTCGAGCGGGAAGCCCTCCCGGTCCGGCAGGACCAGCAGGTCCCGGTCCGCCTGCCACCGGGTGACCATCGCCCACCACAGGTCCTGGTCCGACTCCAGGTCCACGTCCTCGTCCACGGACAGCACCAGCTTGGCCATCCGGAACTCCTCCAGGACGGCCTGGGAGGCCTCCCGCACCAGCGCGTCGTCCTCGGCCGAGCGCTTGGCCTCCCACTGGAGCACGACCATCAGCTGTCCCCCGCCGGCGGTGTGGCAGTGCACCGCCCGGACGGGGGCGCCGCGGCGGCGCAGCACGGCCAGCACGGCCGCCTCCATCCCGAAGCCGAGCAGGACGGACTGCTCGTGGCCCGGACCGGAGACCGCCTGGAGGATCGGGCCGCGGCGGGCGGTGATCCCGGTGATCCGGACGGTCGGCAGGGCCGGGTGCGCGGTGCCCTGGTAGCCGAGGAACTCCGGGGTGGCGGCGGTGCCCCTGGGGTTCTCCGGCATGGTGTCCGGCAGCAGTTCGCCCTCCAGCACGTACTCGGCGTGGGCGATGTACTCGGCGTCCACCGTGCGGCAGGGCAGCAGTTCCACCGGTGCGCCCGCGAGTGCCCCGGCCACCGCCAGTTCGTCCGTCCCGGTCGGGACGAGCGAGGTGGGGCAGCAGGAGGCGAGCAGCACGGCGGGGCCGAGGCCGAGGTGGATCGCCACCGGCAGCGGCCGTCCGGCGGCTAGCGAGTTGCGGTGGGCCTGTTCGAGGTCCCGCCCCGGCACCATCCAGATGGTGAGCAGGTCGGGGCCCTGGACGCACATCCGGTGGATCGACAGGTTGCGCACGCCGGTGGCCGGATCGGTGGCCAGGACGGCGCCGAGGGTGAGGTACGGGCCGGCGTCCTCGTCGGTGAGCACCGGGACGGGCAGGGTGGTCAGGTCCGGCTTCCGGTCGCTGCGGGCCCACCGGTCGGGGTCGGCGGCGGGCACCGGCGGCAGCGGGGCGGCCACCGCGTCCAGCAGCCGGTGGGCCAGCTCGGCGGGGGTGGCGCCGAGCAGGGCGGCGGCCCGGCGCCTGGTCCCGTACAGGCCCATCAGCACGGCACTGGCCTCGGGCTCCTCGCCGCCCTCGGCCCCGCCGTGCCCGCTCCTGCCGTCCCCGGCCCCGCCGTGCCCGCCCCCGCCGTTCCCGGCCGCGCCGCCGGACGGCGTCACCTGCTCGAACAGGACGGCCGGGCCGGGGCCGGTGGGCGGCGCCGCCGGGGCGCCGGCCCACCGGGCGTAGCGGGAGGAGACCCCGAACCGGGCCGGGACCTCCTCCCGGACCCGGACCAGTTCTCCTGGCATCAGGTCCAGCGCGGCCAGCGCCGCCCGCAGGTCGGCCGGGTGCCGACGGCTCATGGCCCTTCCCCGGCGGCGGCCCCGGCCGCGGCGGCCGCGGCGGCCCGGCGCTCGTCCAGGAGCACCATCTGCATCCGGGTCAGCTCGTCGATCAGCGTGCGGTAGGTGGCCTCGGCGATCCCCGGCGGCATGCCGTGCTCGTCCGCCAGGCCCCGGACCTTGGCGACGACCTGCTCGACCCGGCCCGGGGAGCGGACCGTCTCCTCGTCCCGCTTGAAACCGGTCAGCTCCCGCACCACGGCGGTGCGCTCCGCCAGCAGCGCGACGATCCGCCGGTCCAGCGCGTCGACGGAGAGCCGCAGTTCCTCGATCCGGGGATCGATCGCGGGCGACGACGGGTCGGTCGCCGTACGGTCGGCGCTCATGCGGTCGGCACCACCTTGTCGACGACGTACACGACGGTCGGCTCGCCCTCGGCGCCCTGCGAACGGTGCTTCTCGCCGTCCGGGATCACGAAGCCCATGCCGGGGCGGCACGGCACCGAACGGTCCTCGAAGTGGATGGTGAACTCGCCCTGCAGCACATAGCCCTGGTGGCCGCGAAGGCACCACTCGTGCTCGTCGAAGCCGGCGGGCAGCTCCATCAGACGGACCCGCAGGCCCTGGGTGTAGGCGAGCTTCACCCGGCCCTCGGCGCCCGGCTTCTGCCACTTCTCCCAGGGGATCAGGTCGAAGTCGACGCCGACCAGGACGGGGTCCCCGGTCTGGCTGCCGTGCTGGTCGCCGGTCTCGGTCTCGGTGGACATGGCACTCCTCAACAACACGTCGGAAATGGGGTATCGGTGGATCGGCGGCGGTTCAGCTGGCCTGTTTCTCCGAGGAGGTCCGCTGCCCCGGCAGGACGACGCGCGGGGCGCGGGACACGCGCTCGTTGCGGTCGTCGAGCGGCAGGACGGGCCGACCGTCGGCCGTCTGGTGGCGGCGGAGCAGCTGGGACATGTCGATCATGCGGTGGAGCATCCGCTCCAGCGCCTCCAGGCCCTCGGCGTCCTGGAGCTGCGGCTGCGGAGAGGTGTTGCGCAGCAGCGCCGGAAAGCCGCTGCCGACCAGGATCATGCGGTTGAGCAGCAGGTTGTCGACCAACTGGCTGTGCACCGCGGCGTCGCTGTACCGGCGCGAGACGACGATGATGCCGCCCACCTTGTTGGCCAGAGGGCGGTCGAAGCGCAGGAAGCCGACGCCGGCCCGTTCGATGAAGATCTGCATCAGATGGGCGGGGCCGAAGCCGTGCACCGGGGTCGCGTAGACGATGGCGTCCGCCTGCTTCATCTGCTCGACGATCGCGGGCATGTCGTCGCGGAGTTCGCAGGGTGTGGTCCGCTGGTTGCAGTCGCCGCACGGGCTGCACGGCGAGATCCGGTGCTCGCGCAGGTGAACGGTCCGGAACTCGGCGCCCCGTTCCCGGACCAGGCGGCCGGCGTACTCCAACGCGAGGTCGGTGTTGCCGCCCGGTCGCTCGGAGCCGCAGATCCCGAGCACGATCGGAGTCGGAGTTGTTCCTTGCACGTGGTTCCCCCCTCGTAGTCTGCCCCTACGCGGGCGGGCGGCCGGACGGGCCCGTGGTGCGAGGGCCCGTCCGGCTGTTCGCCCGCCTGTCACCGCTCAGTACTCGTCAGTCCTTGAGCTTTCTCGTCAGCCCCTCAAGCCCCTCAAGCCCCTCAAGCCCCTCAAGCCCCTTGAGCCTTGCAGCCCTTGAAGCCCCTGAGCCCTTGAACGCCTCGGCCGGCCTTCGAGGAGCGCCCCTGTCAGCGGTGCGGCGCTCCCGTCGGCCTGCGGCGCTCCGGTCAGTCCTTGAGCTTGCCGGCGAAGTAGTCGGTGTAGGCCTGCATGTCGAAGTGCCCGTGGCCGGACAGCGTGAACAGGATGGTGCGGGCCTCGCCGCTCTCCTTGCAGGCCAGCGCCTCGTCGATGGCCGCCCGCACCGCGTGGGTGGACTCCGGGGCCGGGACGATGCCCTCGTTGCGGGCGAACAGGACGCCGGCCTCGAAACAGGCGGTCTGCGGGACGGCCCGGGCCTCGAGCAGGTCGAGGTCCTTCAGGGCGCTGATGATGGGCGCCATGCCGTGGTAGCGCAGCCCGCCCGCGTGGATGCTCGGCGGCACGAAGTCGTGGCCGAGGGTGTGCATCATGGTGAGCGGGGTCAGGCCCGCGGTGTCGCCGAAGTCGTACTCGTAGCGGCCCTGGGTGAGGGTCGGGCACGAGGCCGGCTCGACGGCGAGCGCCCGCACCGAGCGGCCGCCGCGCAGCTGCTCGCGCAGGAACGGCAGGACCAGGCCGCCGAAGTTGGAGCCGCCGCCCGCCGCGCCGATCACGATGTCCGGGTAGTCCTCCGCCAACTCCATCTGGAGCAGCGCCTCCTGGCCGATCACCGTCTGATGCGTCAGCACGTGGTTGAGCACCGAGCCGAGCGCGTACTTGGCCCGGCCGCCGCTCTTGACCGCGGCCTCCACGGCCTCGGAGATGGCCAGGCCCAGGCTGCCGCTGGCGTCGGGGTCGGCGGCGAGGGCGGCCCGACCGGCGTCGGTGAGCACACTGGGGCTGGCGTGCACCGTCGCCCCGAAGGTCTCCATCAGGGCCCGGCGGTAGGGCTTCTGCTGGTGGCTCACCTTGACCATGAAGACCTCGCACTCGAGGCCGAAGTAGGCGGAGGCCATCGCGAGCGAGCTGCCCCACTGGCCGGCGCCGGTCTCGGTGGTGAGCTTCTCCACACCGGCCTGCTTGTTGTAGTACGCCTGCGGCACGGCCGTGTTGGGCTTGTGGCTGCCGGCCGGGCTGACGCCCTCGTACTTGAAGTAGATCCGCGCCGGGGTGTCGAGCGAGCGCTCCAGCCGGTGGGCCCGGACCAGCGGGCTGGGCCGCCACTGGCGGTAGACGTCGATCACCGCGCCGGGGATGTCGATCTCGGCCTCGGTGCTGAACTCCTGGGCGATCAGCGACTCGGGGAACAGCGGCGCCAGGTCGGCCGGGGTGAGCGGCTCCCTCGTCCCGGGGTGCAGCATCGGCGGCACCGGCTTCGGCAGATCCGCCAGCACGTTGTACCAGGTGGTGGGGATTCGGTCCTCGGGCAGCAAGAACTTGGTGATCATCGGGCCCTCCCGGAATGCATGGATACGGCGGTCGATCGGACGGTCACACGGTTCAGGCACCGGAGCGGACGGCATCGGCCGGTCCGGGTCCGGCTTCGACGGAAGCGGAAGCTGAAGCTGAACTGGGAGCTGAAGTCGGAGCTGAAGCGGGAGCCGAGGCGGCCGGCGCGCTCACGGCCGAGGACCGGATGCGGAGCACCGCGAACACCGCGATGCCGACCAGCGGCGTGATCAGCATGGTGTGCAGCACCGGACGCGCGCCGTGGTTCTGCCAGATCAGCCCGAGGCCGAACGGCACCACCAGCCGGGCCAGTCCCAGCACGAAGCCGTTGAGCGCCATGAAGCGGCCGACCCGGTGCTCGTCGACGTGGTCGGCGATGTAGGTGGGCACCACCACGGAGGCGATGATCTCGCCGAGCGTCCACACCACGGTGGACGCCAGCACCGCCGCGAGCGAGAAGCCGAAGTCGAGCACGGCCAGGCCCAGCGCCCAGAGCACCCCGGCCACCAGCAGCAGGGTGCGGATCGGGTAGCTGGCGATCCGCTTCTCCAGCTGGAGCCCGAGGCCCACCACCACGACGCTGTTCACCGTGTACACCACGCCGACCAGCCCGGCCGAGGCGTTCAGCTCGGTGGTCACGGCCAGCGGCAGCGCGTACTCCAGCCCGATCAGCGGCGCCACGTAGAAGAACGAGGCGAGCACCATCCACAGCACATGGCCGTGGACACCGCCGAGCCGGAGCCTGCCACCACCGGCCGCCTTGGGCGCCGCGGTGCCGGACTTGGTGTCCCGGGGCACCCAGATCCGGATCACGACCGCGCACAGCAGCCCGACGACGATGTTGCCCGCGAACATCACGTGGTACGAGTACGCGGCCGCGACCCCGCCCAGCAGCGGGCCGATGCCCATGCCCAGGTTGTTGCCGATGTAGCTGACCGTGTACGAGAACGGCCGCTGCTCGGGGGTCGCCAGGTCGGCGATCAGGGTGTTGGCCGCCGGGCCGAACATGCCCATCCCCACCAGGGCGACGAACAGCAGCAGGGCGTACGTCCACGGCGCGCCGTCCAGGGTGCCGAGGCCGAGGTAGCCGACCGCGTTGAGCACCAGGGCGGCGACCAGGGCGTCCCGGCGGCCGCGCAGGTCGCACACCGGCCCGCTGAGCAGCGAGCCCACCAGCAGGCCGGTCGAGCCGACCGAGATCAGCAGGCCCGCCTCGGCCGTGCCGAGGCCCTTGCTGCGCACCAGGTAGACGGCGAGCAGCGGGAAGACGAACATGCCCGCGCGGTTGACGAAGGACGTCACGAACAGCACCCGCAGCGGGAGCGGTAATTCCTTGAACCTGGCCGTCCAGGCCTTCGGGGCGGCGGCGGCCCCTTCTCCGGTGCTCGTGGCCATCCCGGTCAGACCGCCGACTCGGTCTCGACCAGGAAGGCCTGGCGGACGGTGCGGAACCGCGCCAGCACGTCGTCGTAGTCGCTGCCCTCGCAGACGTACCAGCCGAGCACGTCGTTGGAGGCGACCGGCGGGGCCAGCACGTCGCCGACGTTCTTCCAGACGTCCGCGTCCAGGACGCCGTCGAGCGCGTTGAGGTCCCCGGGCGAGCTGATTCCGGTGATCCGGCCGTACTTGCCCGAGGACAGGTACTCGGTGCCGATCTCCGGGCCGAGCCGGGCCTCGGTGCGGTGGTCCGGGTCGAGTTCGAGCCGGGCCCACTCGCCGGCCAGGTTGATGCCGCGCCCGGCCTGGATCGCCGGGACGATCGAGCCGCCGCCGGCCCGGGCGCCCGCCTCGCCGAACACCGCCTCGCCGTCGTCGTCCAGGAAGAACTCGACGTGCGCGACGCCGGTGCGCATCCCGAAACCGCGCAGCACCGTGGCGTTGAGCTCCAGGATCCGCTGCTCGTGCTTGCTGAGGTCGTGCTTGCGGGAGATGGTGCCGCCCGGCTCGTCCCGGTACTCCAGCACCGAGTAGGTGTAGCGGGACAGCTGCTCGAAGACGACCTCGCCGTCCTGGAGCAGCGCGTCCACATGGAACTCGGTGCCGCGGACGAACTCCTCGACCCGGTACTCGTGCCGGTCGTCGCCCATCTCCTCCCACACCTCGGCCAGCCGCTCGGGACCGTCGACCCGGTAGGTGCTGCCGCAGGCCCAGCCCGCGTACGGCTTGATCACCAGCGGGTAGCCGGTCTGCGCGGCGAACTCCTCGACCGCGCCCAGGGTGTCGGGGCGGCAGGAGCGGGCGACCCTGACGCCCAGCTCCTCGGCGCGGCGGTGCATCACGTTCTTGTCGCGGAAGTTGAGCGCCTGATCGGGCGTCAGTCCGGGGATGCCGTGGTCCCGGCGGGCCCGGGCGGCGGGCAGGACGTCGCCCTCGAACAGCGGGAAGATCCGGACCAGCCGGTGCTCGGCGGCGATGCCGTCCACGGCGGCCCGGAAGGCGGGCGTGGAGTCCAGGTCGGCCTCCCGCACCGTCAGGCCCTCGACCTCGGGCGGGATCTCACCGGTGGGCACCAGGACGACGGGGTGGTGGCCGAGTTCGGTGGCGACCTCGACCACGCTGCGGAACTGCGCGAGGTAGCGGCCGGCGGCGGGGCGGTAGACGATCAGAATCGCGGGCTTCATCGGGTTCTCCTGGAGGTAGCGGTCGGTCCGGCACCGGGGCCGGCTCCCACGACGATCAACCCGCGACGACGGACGACTCGGCCGCCGACTCCGCTGCCGACTGCTCCGGCACGTTCTGCCCCGGCGCGTCCTGGTCCGGCGCGTCCTGGTCCGGCGCGTCCTGGTCCGAGACGAACAGCTCGGCCCCGGACTCGGCCGCGTCCAGCACGACGGGCCGCTGACGCACCGCCCCGAGCGCGTCGAGCGCGGCGGCGAGGCGGTCGAGCGCCCGCTCCACGTCCGCGCGGCCGCCCTCGTGCACCGCCTCGACGGTGAGCAGCAGCCGGCGTCGGCCGACGTCGGTCCTGATCACCTCGCTCTGCCGCCAGTTCCACCGCCGCGAGTGCGCGCGGCCCTGGGCGTCCGCGTAGACGACCTCGCCCGGCTCCGGGTGCTCCGGTGCCTCCGGCGCGCCCAGCGGCAGGTAGGTCTCGCCGCCGTGGGCCAGCCGGACGGCCAGCTCCCCGGTGATGTCGCCGACGTCGCAGGAGGCGACCGGCAGCCGGCTGTCGAGCGAGACGGCGTTGCAGAGGTTCACCAGGGCGTTGATCCGCGGCAGCCGGTCGCCCTTGGCCACCCGCCGCAGCACCGATTCCGCCGCGCAGGGGAAGCGGTTGGGGTTGACGTCGACGCTGCGGTACGCGTCCCGCCAGGCGGCGATCGGGGGCAGGGCGGAGACCTCCGCCTTGCCCAGGGAGAGCCCGTGGACGGCGTCCTCGGCGGCGGTGAGGAGGTCGTCGACCTCCGCCGCGGCCGCCGCGACGTCGACCACCGGGACGGCGATCAGTCCGAGGACGTAGCCGGGCACCCGCGCCAGAAGGCTTTCGTCGACGATGACCTTCAGGGCGCTGGTCCGGTCCATGAGGTGAGTCCTTCGCGTCCGAGCTGGGTTGATGACCTGACCGACGATAGGGAGCCGGGCCGCGTCCGACTGCGGCCAATTCCCGGACATCTGTTGGTGCCACTTCCGTCCACTCGGCCACCCGACGGCGCCCGGTCGACGGCCCTGCCGCCCCCGCGACGGGCCCCGGGCCCCTCGCGTGTTCCCACGCGGCGGTTGCCTGTGCGGGACGAGTCCATCAAATGTGACAATGCTCGGTCCATACCACTTCACCCTCTGCACAGGAGGCCACTTGGCCTGGCATCTGGCCCTCGACGTCGATCGCGGCTCACGCGTCCCACTCGCCCTGCAAGTGCGTGACGCGGTACGTCGCCTGGTCGAGGACGGGACCCTCCGTGGCGGAACGCGATTACCCTCCAGCCGCCAGCTCGCCACCGACCTGGGCGTCTCGCGCAGTGTGGTGGTGGAGGCGTACGAACAACTCAACGCCGAGGGCTACCTGGTGACCCGGCGCGGCTCGGGCACCTCGGTCGCCGAGGACGGCGGCGGCCTGGCCCCGGTGTCCTCCGCGCTCACCGCCGCGGCCGCCACCTCCGCCTCCGCCCCGGTGGACGGCGACGGCGGCGAGGCCGCCTGGGACCTGCGGACCGGCACCTCCAACCTGCTCGCCTTCCCGCGCCAGGAGTGGATCCGCTGCGTCACCGTCGCGCTGGGCGCCGCCGGCCACCGCGAACTCAGTTACTCCCCGCCCGCCGGGGTCCCGTTGACCCGTCACATCCTGGCGGGCTACCTCGGCCGGGTCCGCGGGGTGCGCACCCGCTCCGAGGACCTCATGGTCACCTCGGGCTTCGCCCAGGGCCTCGCCCTGCTCTGCCGGGTCCTCCGCGACCGGGGGCACCGGACCCTGGCCGTGGAGGACCCGGGACACCCCGGCGAACGGGAGTTCATCGCGAGCGCCCGGATCCGGCCGGTCGGCATCCCGGTCGACGCCGAGGGCATCCGCGTCGACCTGCTCGAACAGTCCGGCGCCCGCGCCGTCCTGACCACCCCCGGCCACCAGTTCCCCACCGGCGCGTGCCTGAGCCGGGCCCGCCGGGAACAGCTGATCGCCTGGGCCCGGGCGGTCGACGGCTATGTCATCGAGGACGACTACGACAACGCCTACCGGAGCCGCTCCGGCCAGCCGTCGGCCCTGCAGAGCCTGGCGCCGGACCGGGTCGTCTACGCGGGCAGCGCCAGCAAGGTCCTCGCCCCCGCGCTGCGGCTGGGCTGGCTCGCCGCGCCGTCCGAGCTGATGGCCTCACTGGAGCATGTCCGCGCGGGCTGGGACATCGGCTGCTCGGGCCTGGAACAGCTCGCCTTCGCCCGCTTCATCGACAGCGGCGGCCTCGACCGCCACCAGCGGCGCCTGCGCGCGGAGTTCGCCGGCCGCCGGGAGGTCGTCCGGCGGGAGGTCGCCCGGCAGCTGCCCGGCACCCGGGTGCTCGGCGGGGACGGCGGCCTCCAGGCGTACCTCGAACTGCCGCCCGCCGTGGACGAGGACGCCCTGATCCGCTCGGCCCGCGGCCGCTCGGTGCTGATCCGCGGCGGGCGCTTCCACACCCTCACCGACACCGGTCGTCCGCCGGCGCTGGTCCTCAGCTACGCCACGGTCGGCTGCGAGGGGCTGGCCCGCGGGATCGCCGAACTCGGCGTCGCCTACCGGCGGTTGCTGCCGGGGGCGGAGCACGGGGACACGACGTGAAGCCCTCGGCGCCCGGCCTGCGGGGGCAGGCCGGGCGCCGAGGGGGGTACGAGGGCTCCGAGCGTTCACGCGTTCACGCGTTCAGGCGTTCAGGCGTTCAGCCGCTCGGGGACGGGCTCCCGGTCCGGAGCCACCGCCTCCGCCCCGACGGACGCGTGGCGCGGGGTGGGCCGCAGCGGCCACCAGAGGCCCCGGCCGAGCAGCACGGCCAGCGCCGGCACCAGGACCAGGGAGAGCACGAGCGCCGAGAGCAGGATGCCGAGCGTCATCGCGAAGGCGACCTGCTCACTGCCCGGAGTGGTGGCGAGGGTGGCGAAGGAGCCGGCCAGGACCAGTCCCGCCGTGGCGATGGCGGGCGTGGTGTGGCGGACGGCCCGGGCCACGGCGCCGCGGACCGGACCGGGCCGCTGCATCTCCTCCCGGATCCGGTCGGTGATCAGGATGTTGTAGTCCGTGCCCAGCGCCACCACGAACAGGAACAGCACCAGCGGCAGGGTGAAGCTGACGCCGGGCTTGTCCAGCAGGTGCTGGAACAGCAGGGTCGAGGCACCGAGGGTCGCGGCGAAGCCGAGTCCGACCGCGAGCATCAGCACCAGCGGGGCCAGCAGACTGCGCAGGAGCAGCAGCAGGATCAGGGCGATCAGGGCGGCCGCGACCGGGAAGACCACGGCCAGGTCGTGGTCGACGGCGACCGAGATGTCCGCGAAGATCGCCGCGGTGCCGCCCACATGGGCGCTGGTACCGGCCGGGGTGTTCGCGGCGACGGCGTCGCGGACCGGGCCGGAGACCAGCTCGCGCGCCTTCGCGCTCTGCGGGTCGGCGGTCAGGTAGAGGTCGATCCGGGCGGCGCGGCCGTCCGGGCTCAGCACCGTTCCACCGACCTGGCCGACCCCCTCGACCCCGCCGAGGGCGCGGGAGAGGCCGGTCAGCTTGCCCGGGTCCACGGCGCCGCCGCCGGTGGCGGTGACGTAGACGCCGGTCGGGTCGGACACGCCGGCCGGCAGCGCCCGGGAGATCTCGGTGGCAGTGGCCGCCGCCGCGGTCTTGGAGCCGCCGCCCTGGCCGTAGTCCATCCGGATCCCGACCGTCCCGGCGGCCAGCGCGCCGAGCAGCGCGACGGAGGCGAACAGCATCGCGGCCGGCCGGCGGGCGACGAGCTCGCCGAAGCGGGCGGCGGCACCCTCGCGCGGCTGCCGGCTCAGGCTCTTGGACGGCCAGAACATCTTGCGGCCGCAGGCGGCGAGCAGGGCCGGCATCAGGGTGAGGCTGCCCAGCAGCATCACCAGGACGGCGACCGCGATGGCCGGGCCGAGCGAGCGGAACTGGCCGAAGCTGGCGACACCCAGGGTCGCGAAGGCGGCCACGATGGTCAGCGCGGCGGAGGTGATCGCCGTACCGACCCGGCCGGCCACCTCGGCGGCGGCCTCCCGGGCGGGCTGCTCGGGCCGGGCCCGCAGGTGCTCGCGGAACCGGAAGAGCAGGAACAGCAGGTAGTCGATCCCGATGCCCAGCAGCACCACGGAGATCAGGCCCGGCGTGGAGGCGTCCAGCTTGAGCCCGGTCAGCGACGCGGCCCCGGCCACGGCCCCGCCGGCCGCACCGCTGATCATGGCGACGGCGAGCAGCGGCAGCACGGCGGCCAGCACACTGCGGAACACCAGCACGTTGAGCAGCACGATCAGGCCCATCACCAGGGCGCCGCCGATCGTGGTGGCGGTCCGGTTGTCGTCGGCCGAGTCGGCGGCCTCCGCCAGGCCGCCGGTGAAGCCGGTGCGCATCCCGGCCTCGGCGAACTGCGCGCGGGTGGCGTCCCGGAAGGCCCGGTAGACCTTCTGGACCCCGTCGTCCGCGGCGTTGCCGGTCAGTTCGGCGGCCAGCAGCTCGAAGCTCCGGTCGGGGGCGACCATCGCCGGGGCGAGCTTGGGGGTCTGGGAGCGGTCGGGCACCAGGAAGGCCGGCTGGTCCTTCTCCCGGGGCATCTCCACCCGGCGCTGGGCCAGCTTCGCCGCCTCGGCCCCGATCCGCTTCTCGTCGGCGGGGGTGAGGGCCTTGCCGTCGGTCCGGGCGACCAGCACCGTCACCGTGGTGGCGTCCGGGTCGATCCCGAAGTTCTCCTCGGCGATCCGCAGGGCCGCCGCCGAGTCGTAGCTCGCGGGCAGGAAGTCGCCGCTCTGCGACTGGGTGACGCGGGAGATCAGCATCGGGCTCAGCAGGGCCAGCCCGATGCCCAGCACCACCCAGAGGGTGATGACCTTCCACGCGTTCCTGGTCGAGAAACGGGTCAGTGCGCGGATCACGCAGCCCTCCGGTGGACGGACGCGAACGTCGGCTTCGGAACCGGGGGTTCCCGGCCTGTTCCCAGACCATCAGGCGGAAGGGGGGTCCGGCGTCGGGGCGACGGACGATCCGCGCCGGGGGTCCTGCTCCCCCGGCCCGCCCGGACCCGGGACCGTGGTCCTGGGCCCGGCCTCCGGCTCTCGGCCGCGGGGACCACGCCCGGCCCGGCGGGCCGGTGCCAGAATGGGGGGCGTCATGGCTGATCAGCCCGGGAGGACCGAGATGGACGGGCGTCAGCGCCCAGGAGCGGGCACGGCGGCCCCCGCGGACCTGCCCGGCCCCGCAGACCTGCCCGGCCCGGCAGACCTGCCCGACCCCGGGAACCGGACTTGGCTCCGGAACCGCACCGGGCACCTCGGCGGCCGGGCGGACGGCACCCCGTGGAGCCACACCGACGGGCTGGTGGCCGTCGGCGCCGGCCTGCTCGACCTGGTGGCCTACCTGCTCTTCAACCAGGTCGAGGGCGGCCGCAGCATCAGCGTTCCGGGCTTCCTCGTCCTCCTGCTGTCGGGCCTGCCGCTGGTCGCCCGGCGCCACCGCCCGCTGGGGACGCTCGCCGCCGTCCTGGTGCTGGGGAGCCTGGCCAATGTGCTCGCGCCGATGGGGGCTCACTTCGGCGCCGTCCTCACGGTGGCCGTGTACTCGGTCGCCCGGCACTGCAGCGGTCGTGCCACCGCCGCCGCGAGCGCGGCGACGGCATTGGCGACCATGATCAGCCAGAGCGGCTTCGGCGTCCCGGGCTCGGGGGAAGCCATCGCCGCCACCGCCTCCACCGCGCTCGTGGCCGGCGGCGGCCTCGCGATCTCGCGCTGGCAGCGCGAGGTCGCGGCCAACCGCCAGCTGCTGGCCGATCGCGCGGTGGCCGAGGAACGCCGCCGCATCGCCCGGGAGCTGCACGACATCGTGGCCCACCACATCACCACCATGCAGCTGATGGCGGGCGGCGCCCGGGCCAACCTCGCGAACCCGGAGGTGGTCCGGGACGCCCTGGTCACCCTGGAGTCCTCCGGCCGGCTGGCCCTGCGCGAGATGCGCCAGCTGCTGAACGTCCTGCGGGCCGGCGACGAACCGGACGCCGCCCCGCCCTCGCCGCAGCCCGGGACGGAGGACCTCGACCGGCTGGTCGAGGAGTCCCGCCGAGCCGGACTGCCCACCGAACTCAGCATCCACGGCGCCCCGCAGCCACTGCCGCCGACCGTCGGCCTGACAGTGTTCCGGATCGTCCAGGAGGGCCTCACCAACGCCCGCAAGTACGCCGGACCGGCCCGCGCGTCCGTCCGGCTCGGCTACCGCCCGGACGGGATCACCGTCGAGGTCCGGGACGACGGCGCGGGCGCCGCGTCGCCGGACGCCGGACCGGCCGCCGGGGAGCGGGGCGGGTTCGGCCTGATCGGCATGCGCGAACGGGTCGCCCTGCACGGCGGCACACTGAGGACCGGTCCCCGGCCCGAGGGCGGCTTCGCCGTCCTGGCCGAACTGCCGCTGGCCCCGGACGAGACCGCCGAGGCGGCCGTCCAGCACGGAAAGGTGCCCCGATGACCACCACGACGCCCCCGATCCGGGTCCTCCTCGTGGACGACCAGCCGCTGGTCCGGCGCGGTCTGTCGCTGATCCTCTCGCCGGACCCGTCCGTCGAGGTGGTGGGCGAGGCCGAGGACGGCGAACAGGCCGTCGCCCTCGCCCACCGGCTGCGCCCCGACGTCGTGGTGATGGACATCCGGATGCCCGTCCTGGACGGCGTCGGCGCCACCGAGGAGCTGTCCCGCACCCTGCCCGACTGCAAGGTCCTGGCGCTCAGCACCTTCGACATGGACGAGTACGTGGTGGCCGCGCTGCGGGCCGGCGCCCACGGCTTCCTCCCCAAGGACGTCTCGCCGGAGGACCTCGGCGCGGCGATCCGCACCGTCCACGCCGGCGAGGCGGTGGTCGCGCCGCGCCTGCTCTCCCGGCTGATCTCCACCTACGTCCGGGCGCCCCTCGACACCTCGCCGCCGCCCGTCGCCGCCGCCGTGACGGGCGAGCTCACACCGCGCGAGGTGGAGGTCTGGCGGCTGATGGCCACCGGCCTCGACAACACCGGAATCGCCCGGTCCATGGACATCAGCCACTCCACGGTGAAGAACCACATCACCAGCATCTTCGGCAAGCTGGACGTCCGCGACCGCGCCCAGGCGGTCATCGCCGCCTACGAATCCGGCCTGATCACCGCCCGCACGGGGGGCGGCGACCAGGCCGGGGGGCAGGTCTAGGGCGACCCGGACGTCACTCGGTACCGAGGATCACCGGGTCCCGGGCGAGGTCGGCGAGCAGGGCGTCCAGCTTGGAGCGGTCGACCGAGGGCATCAGGAAGACGTGCACATAGCCCCGCAGGCCGGCCGGGTCGCCGGGGGTGGTCGAGACGTTCTCGGAGGAGAGCGACCACTTGGCCACCAGCGCGGGGCTGGGCTTGCGGAAGCGCACGGTGATCGCGCCCGGGGTGCGGGCGGGCCAGAGCTCGGCGCCGGTCTCCTGCTCCAGTTCGCGGAGCCGGCGTTCCAGGTACTCGGCCAGCTCCTGGGAGCGGCGGATCCGGTCGACCTGGTCGCGGTAGGAGAGCCGGGACAGGTGGTCCCACAGCACCAGCGGCGAGAACCCGTTGCGGGAGCCCGCGAAGGTGCTGTCCGGGGCGCCGATGTACTCGGGCTGGGTCGGCGGTTCGAGCTGGTACTTGGTCTTCGTCATGAAGACGCCGCAGGGCCACGGCACACCGGCCCACTTGTGCCCGCTCATCGCGATCGACGCGACCATGTCGACCTCCCCGGACTCCCCGACCTCCCCGGCCGCCCGGGTCGGCAGGGTGAGGCCGAAGTCGAACTCGGGCAGGTCGGCCTCCGGCGTCCAGCCGAACGCCGGGTCCGCCGCGGCCATCCGCAGGAACGGCGCGTACCCGGCGCCGAGCGCGCCGTCCACGTGGATCCAGAAGCCCCGGCGGGCGTCGTCCCCGGCGCCGGGCAGCAGCCCGTGCCGCTCGAAGACCGGCAGCAGCCGCTCGCACGCGCCCCGGACGTCGTCGTGGGCGCCCTTGAAGGTGCTGCCGAGGTTGAAGTTGACGAAGATCGGGTGCCCCTTCGCCGCGAAGAACTCCACCAGGACGGCGAGCGCTTCGGCGTCGACGGCCCCGGACCCGTCCCAGGAGTGGCCGGACGGGCCGGGCACCGAGGGCACCTCGGCGGGCCAGTCCCCGCCGAGCGGGCACTCACCGGGGTAGTCCGCCGCGCCCACGGCGGCGAAGGTGTCGACGCCGAGCACCCGGACGGCCTTGGCGAAGGAGTAGTGGGTGTCCTCGGAGTAGAAGGCCACCGGCCGGGGCGCACCGGGCCGGGTCAGGTAGTCGCGGGCGTTCCAGAGCGCGTACATGTTGCCCTCGGTCGAGCCCATGGACAGCATGTAGCCCCAGTAGGACTCCGGGTCGGCCGGGTCGTACGACGGCCCGGCGTGCCAGAGCCGCGCGTAGTAGTCGAGCACCGCGCGCTCGACGACCTTGGTGTTGGGCTTGTAGCCGCCGCTCTGGAACGGGTCGCCGAGGTTGTTGATGTTGCTGAGCATGAAGCGGGCGAGGTCAAGCGCGCTGCCCGCGAGCTCCTGGGTGGCCTGGTAGCCGACCAGGTGCCGGCGCTTGCGGGTGAGGTAGCCGTCCATCCGGTCGAGAGCGCGCAGCCGCTCGCCGTCGGTGAGCCCCTCGGCGGGTATCGCGAAGTCCCCGCGCTCCGGCTCCGCGTCGATGTCGGCGATGTCGACGGGGGTGGCGGGGGCGAGAGCCTGGGCCGGGAGCGGTAGTCCGAGGGCGGGGGCGGTCGTGGGGCTCATGGACGCGGCACTCCGGGTTCGCTGGGCGGGGGTCGGCCGGAGCCGCTCACCCGCCAGAATGGAACTTCTCCGCACCCCGGCGATAGTCTTCCGAACAAGATTCGAAATCGATCATGTTTGCCTTGCCAATGTGCGGCCGGGTCGGCGACTCTGGGCAACGTGCCGAATTTTCCGCAGGCCCACCGGGCGTCCGTCGACGACATCGACCGCGCGATTCTGCGCGTCCTCGCCGAGAACGCCCGCACGCCGAACAACGCGCTCGCCGAGGCCGTGGGCATCGCCCCCTCGACCTGTCTGGCACGGGTGCGCACCCTGCGCGAACGCGGCATCATCCGCGCCTTCCGGACCGAGATCGACCCGGCGGCGATCGGGCTGCCGCTGCAGGCGATGATCTCGGTCCGGCTGCGGGCGCACACCCGCGAGCAGAACGAGAGCTTCCGCAGCACCGCGCCCGACCTGCCCGGAGTCCTGGCGGTGTTCCACATGGCCGGATCCGACGACTACCTGCTGCACGTGGGCGTGGCCGGGCCGGAGGAGCTGCGCGACTTCGTCGTGGACCACCTCACCACCCACCCGGCGGTGGCGCAGACCCGGACCAACCTGATCTTCGAGCAGATACCCGGCCGCCGGTACCTCACGAACGACTGACGCCCCCGTCCCGCCCCCGGAGCGCCGTCGCAGGCCGGGCCCCGCCCTCACCGCCCGTCGGCGTACAGGCCCTGGACGGCGGCGTACCCGGGAGTGCCGGCTGCGGCCGCCGGGGCACCGTCGCGGACGGCAAGGGCGGTCGAGACGGCCGCCGCGAGGGCGGTCCGGTAGAGCAGCGATCCGAGACTGACCCGGGCGACCCCGAGGGCCGCGAGTTCGGCCAGGGTCGGGCCGGTCGGGGAGTAGAGGACGTTCAGCGGGGCGGTGACGGTGCCGCAGATCCGCGCGACGGCGGCCGGGTCGGTCAGCCCGGGGACGAACAGGCCGTCCGCGCCGGCCCCTTCGTAGGCGGCGAGCCTGCGGTCGGTCTCCTCGGCGGGATCCGGCACGGCGAGCCAGTGGGTGTCGGTACGGGCGTTGACGAAGAGCGCCGGCGCGGCGGCCCTGATCGCGGCGATCTTGGCGGTGTGCGCGGCCACGGGGGTGAGCGTGCCGTCCGGACGGCCGTCCTCCAGGTTGATGCCGACCACCCCGGACTCCGCCAACTCGACGGCCAGGGCGGCGACTTCGGAGGGGTCGTCGCTGAACCCGTTCTCCACGTCGACGGAGAGCAGAAAGCGCCCGGACCGGCCGAGGCGCCGGGCCAGCCGGAGCGTCTCGTCCCGGGTGGCGGCGGCACCGTCGGGCAGCCCGGCCGCCGCCGCGACGCCGAGGCTGGTGGTGCCGATCGCGGCGAAGCCCTGCTCCGCGAGGACGGCGGCGGAGGCGTGGTCCCAGGCATTGGGAAGCAGCAGCGGCTCACCCGGGCGGCGGTGGAGGGCGGCGAACGGGGTGTCCAGCGGGGCGGTGCTCATCGGACGGTCCTCTCGTACGAACGGGGATCGGGTCGGATCCCCGGCAGCCCGGGCGTCGGAAGCGGTTCCCCCGGGGTACCGACCCTAGGACCGGGACGTTTCGGCGCCTGCCGAAACGTCCCCGGGGCACCATGGACCCATGTCCCTCGCCCGACTGGCCGCCCTGCTCGCCGACCCCACCCGAGCCGCGTTCTGCACGGCCCTGCTCGACGGCCGCGCCTGGACCGCCGGCGAACTCGCCCGGCACGCGGGCGTGGCACCGTCCACCGCCAGCGAGCACCTCTCCCGGCTGATCGACGGCGGTCTGCTGGCCGAGGAACGGCAGGGCCGGCACCGCTACGTCCGGCTGGCCGGGCCGGAGGTCGCCACACTGATCGAGGACCTGTCCTCCTTCGCTCCCCCGGCCGGAACACCGGGCGGACCGCCGACCGGAACGCCGGGCGGACCGTCGGCCACCGGATCGCCCGCCCCGCGCTCCCTGCGCGAGAGCACCCGGCTGAGCGCCGAGGCCCGCGCCCGGACCTGCTACGACCACCTCGCCGGCCGGCTGGGCGTGACGGTCGGCGACGCCGTCCTGGCCCGCGGCCTGGTGACGGAGGAGGACGGCCCGGCCCTGACCGCCCGCGGCCGTGCGTGGCTGACCGATCTGGGCGCGGAGCTGCCGCCCCGGACCGGACGCGCCGGCGCCCGCCCGGTGGTCCGCACCTGCCTGGACTGGACGGAGCGGCGCAACCACCTGGGCGGGGCCTTCGGTGCGCTGCTCTGCCGGACGGCGCTGGACCGGAGCTGGGTGGAGCGGATCGGCTCCGGCCGCGCGCTGCGGGTCACCCCGGACGGCGAGCGGGCCCTGCGCAAGCTGCTCGGCGTGGAGCCCCTGCCCGCCTGACCCGACGGCGCTCCACCGTCCTCGGCCCCTCAGCCCATCGGCCCCTCAGCCCCTCAGCCCATCGTTTTCGCCCCGTCCAGCGACTCCCGGATGATGTCGGCGTGCCCGGCGTGCTGCGCCGTCTCGGCGATGATGTGCAGCAGCACCCGCCGCACCGACCAGACGGCGCCGGGCTCGAACCACGGCGCGGCAGGCAGCGGATGCGCCAGGTCCAGGTCCGGCAGGCTCGCCACCAGCGCGTCCGTCGCGGCGGCCACCTGCTCGTACCCGGCGAGCAGCCCGGCCAGGGTCTCCCCCTCGGCCATCCTGAACTGCCCCTCCCAGTCGACGGGTTCGGACGCCATCGCGTCCGCGCCGCCGACCACGAACCGCATCCAGCCCGCCTCCGTCCCGGCCACGTGCTTGATCAGCCCGCCCAGGCACAGCTCACTGGCCGTGGTGCGCCGGGCGGCCTGCTCGTCGGTGAGGTCGCGGACCGTGAAGCGCAGGAACCCCCGGTGCTTGTCGAGGGTCTGCAGCAGGTCCGCCCGCTCGCCGCCGAGCGCGGACGCTCCCGCCGGCTGCGGCGCGCTCACTCCGCGACCATGACCGGCATGTCGCCGGCCGTCCGGCCGAGGTCGATCACGCCGAACGCCGCGCCCTGCGGGTCGCCGACCGCCGCGAACCGGCCGAACGGGCTGTCCATCGGGCCGAAGTACAGCTTCCCGCCCCGGCCGGTGACCTTCGCGACGGTGGCGTCGCAGTCGTCCACGGCGAAGTACACGCTGAGGTAGTTCGGCGCCTCGGCCGGCAGGTCGGTCGGTCCCGCCAGCATCCGACCCAGCACCGGCTGCTCCCGGACGTGGAAGATCTTGTAGTCCACCTGCTCCGAGTCCATCCGCTTCACCGCGTAGGGGAAGACGGCGGGGAAGAAGCGGTCGGCGGCGGTCTCGTCGCGGGTGATCACCTCGGCCCAGGTGTACGCGCCGGACGCGCCCTGCTTCTCGAAGCCCTCGTGGGTACCGGCCTGCCAGACGCCGAAGACCACCCCCGCCGGGTCCTTGGCGATCACCATCGACCCGAACTCGCCGACCGCCATCGGGCCCATCAGGACCTCGCCCCCGGCGGCGCGGATCTTCTCGGCGGTGGTGGCGGCGTCGGGCGAGGCGAGGTAGAGGCACCAGGCGGACACCGCGGTCCCGTCCTGGCCGGGCATCGGCGGGACGATCGCCGCGACCGCCTTGCCGTCGGAGTAGGCCTGGGTGTAGTTGCCGTACTCGGAGGAGGACTCACCGAAGGTCCAGCCGAGTACGTCGCCGTAGAAGGTCTTCGCGCCCTCCAGGTCGGTGAACATCGCGTCGGCCCAGCAGGGCGTTCCCTCGGGTAGCACGGGCATGGCAAAGCCTCTCGTGTGGCGTTTCGTCCCGATTCGCCACCCTAGCCAGTACCCTGCCGGTGCGCGCGCCAAAGGCCCGCGGCCCGCCGGGAGGACCGAGCCCCCCGACGGGCCGCCACAGACATCCGAGCGCCGTCCGCTCAGGCTCCGATCGGCCCCGGGCCCCTCAGGACCCGACCGCGACCCGGCCGAAGGCGCCCGCCACCGAGGCCGCCGAGGTCCCGAGCCCGGTCGGCCGCAGCGGCAGCGCGCCCACCGCGCCACCGGCCGGCTCCACCGCCTCCACCGCCACCGCCCCGACCGCCTCCTGCCCGAAGTGCCGCAGCAGGTCCTCCTCCCGGTACCGGCGGCAGTCCCGGTGCCAGATCAGGATCCCGGCGAGCCAGTTCTCCAGCTCCTTCACGTACCCGGCGAGCGTCGCCCGGGCCGGGGCGTCCAGCCCGAAGTCCTCGAACAGCACCGGGAACTCCTCGGCCGCCACGTGCCGGAACTGGTCGAGCCGCGAGTGCATGAGGTCGTCGACGATCCGCACCGCCGCCGGGTAGTCGCAGTCGAAGAAGTTCTGCACCACCAGGACGGCGTTGTGCACCTCGCCCTCGAACTCCACCTCCTTCTGGTACGAGTAGAGGTCGTTCATCAGCGCCGCGTAGTCGGAGGACGCGTTCTCCAGCGACCGCATCGGGCCGCTGGCGTAGACGTCGTCCGGCACGACCTTCCCGTGCGCCAGCCGGGACAGGGCCATCGTGAGGTCGGAGCCGAAGGTGGCGCGGCGCATCTCCAGGTAGTCGACCGGGTCCGGGATCCGGTTCTGGACCTGGTTGTTGAGCTCCCAGATCCAGCTCTCCACCATCGTGTCGACGGCGGCGCGGAACTTCCTCCGCGCCTCGGCCGCCATCGGGCCGGCGGTCCGCGCCCAGAGGTCGGCCAGCGCGCGCTCCAGCGCGTTCAGCGGCTCCGCGCCGGGCTCACCGTCGACCGGCATGAGCAGCAGGTAGCGCTCGCGCACGGCCTTGGCCCCGGCCAGGTCGCCGGTCCGGCCGAACGCCCGCGGGAACCAGTCGTCGGCGTACGTCCCCCACAGCAACCAGTCGGTGGTGAGGTCGAGTTGGTCGGCGCTGGCGTCGGGATGGATGCCGGCCGCGCAGAGCGCGAGGTCGTAGTCGGCCGCGTCCGCCGCCGTCCAGATGCCCGCGGTCGGGTCTCCCGGCCGGGCCGCCAGCAGGCCCATCCGGCCCGCCCACTCGATCGTGTGCAGCCGCGAGGCCTCCAGGCAGGAGTTCAGCTCGACCGTGAACGGCAGCCTGAACTCGGGCAGTCGGGACGGCCCCACGGCCTGGAACGGCACGTGCGCGTGCGTCCGCGCCCGCCGCACCCCCGGCTCGACGTCCCCGCGCGAGCCGCCGATCAGCCCGGTCCCGGGCGACTCCAGGGAGGCCCCGGCCCCCCGCAGCGCGCCGAGCAGGGCCGCCACCGGCGACTCCCCGACCGTCGGTGACCAGTCCCGCGTCACCGGACCGGACCGGCTCAACGAGCCCAGCTCCTCGGCCAGATCACCCAGCGCCCCACCGGACTTCAGGACGTCCAGCGCCGACGTCCCGACCCCGCCGATCGCGAACGGGTCCCACCAGGTGGTCGCGTCCGCCGCCGCGCCACCGCCGTTCATGTACCGGCTGGACCGCATGTGCCACTCGTGCCCGCCGGACTGCCAGTCCTGCAGCCCCTTGACGTAGGCCAGCACCCGGGCGCGGCCCACCGGGTCGAGCCCGGTGTCGGCGAACAGCTGCGGCAGCTCGGTGGCCACGGTGTTCTCGAACTGCTGGAGCCGCGAGGTGAGCAGGCTGTTGACGGCCTCCGCCGCCTCCTGCGTCGTGCACTCCAGGAACTTCTCCAGCACCAGCACGCCGTTGCTGAGCTCGCCCTCGTCCTCGACCTCGCGCTGGTAGGAGAACAGGTCGTTGCGCAGGTGGACGCCGTCCGAGAAGGCGTCCATCAGCACCCGCAGCGGCCGCGCCCCCGACACCTCGGCCGGTACCTCGGCCCCGGCCGCGTACTCGATCAGCCCGGCGGACCACGGCGCGCCGCCCACCTTGCGGCGCATCTCGATGTACTCGACCGGGTTGGCGACCCGGCCCGCGTTGATGTTCGCGAGCTCCCAGAGCGACTCGTTGAGCAGGTTCCGGGTGCTCTCGGCGAACCGCACCCGCCAGTCCTCGCCCATCGCCGGCACGGTCCGCCGCCAGAGGTCCGCCAGCCCGGCCTCGACCGGGTTGGTGGGCTCCGGCATCGCCGCGGCCGGGTCGGCCGGCATGAACAGCGGCAGCCGGTCCAGGTACGCCTTGCCGCCCACCCGGTCGTTGGTCCGCTTGAAGACGTCCAGGAAGTGGTCGTCGAAGAAGAACACCCACACGTACCAGTCGGTGACCAGCGACAGCACCTCGGCCGAAGCGTCGGGGTGGGTGTAGGCGCAGAGCAGCCCGTAGTCGTGGGCGTCCAGGTCCGCCCCGGTCCAGATCCCCGACCCCTCCAGCATGCCCATCTCCCGGGCCCACACCGAGGAATGGGCCCTGGCCTCGTCGAGATGCGGATTGAGCCGCGCCGGGTGCGGCACGTAGAAGGAGGGCAGTTCGAACGGCTGGGACACCGGGCGAGCCTTTCTGGACGCGTCGACAAGGCCGACACAGCATGACCCGGCCACCGCACTCCCGACCGGAGAACCGGAACAGTCATATGAGATCGACCAGTTCGATCCGATCCAGTCGAACACCTGATCAACTCGCCTGACGCCACTGGATCATTCGTGCGACTGATCGGCTCCACCCCACCCTTGCGGCGCCCGCCGAACCACTACGCTCGGACCGCGCCGGCCCAGGGCCTCACCACGCCGCCCGCAGCGGCGAGTTCGGCGCTCGACATCCGACAACCGACAGGGGCGCACCGCCGTGGAGTACACCGAGGTCGAGCAGAAGTTCCGACTCGTCGGCCCGGCCGCCGGGTTGCAGGAGCGGCTGGCCGCGCTCGGCGCGCGGCCGGGGAGTCCGTCCCGGCAGGTCGACACGTACTACAACGCGCCGCACCGGGACTTCCTCGACCAGGAGGTGGTCTCCGAGTGGCTGCGGGTGCGGGTCGAGGACGGCGCGGCGTCGGTCAACTTCAAGCGGTTCCATCCGATCGCCTCGCCGGTCAAGACGCACTGCGACGAGTACGAGAGCACGGTGTCCGACGCCGAGGCGGTGCGGCGGCTGCTCGCCTCGCTCGACTTCACCGAGCTGACGGTCGTGGACAAGACCCGCGAGGAGTGGCACGTCGACGGGATCGCGGTGGCCTTCGACCGGGTCGCCGGGCTGGGCGAGTTCGTCGAGTTCGAGTTCAAGGGGGAGGCGGCCACCGTCGCCGAGGCGACCGCCCGGCTGGAGGCGTTCATCGGCGGCCTCGGCCCCGGTGCCGGACTCGGTGAGCGGGTCCGCCTCGGCTACCCCCATCTGACCCTCGGTCTGGAGTGACGGCGCCGCCGGTGCACAGAAGTCCGCCGACGAACCAACCGGCGGTTCCAAGGAATCAGCTGGTCATGGCGTGTTGACACCGCCCCCTCGTCGCCCGTCCAGCAGACTGGGCGCGACCCGAGTCCATGCTCCGAGGAGGTCAGCCCATGAACGTCACCGTGCGGCTCGCGCAGCAGCCCGAGGCCGACGAACTGCTCGGGCGGAGCCCGCTCGCCGCGCTCGTCGGAATGCTGCTGGACCAGCAGGTGCCCATGGAATGGGCGTTCACCGGACCGCTCACGATCGCCGGGCGGCTGGGGCACGAGGACCTGGACGCCCACGAGATCGCCACCTACAACCCGGAGGAGTTCGTCGCCCTGCTCTGCGAGAAGCCCGCGGTGCACCGCTACCCGGCGGCGATGGCCAAACGGGTGCAGCAGCTCTGCCAGTTCCTGGTGGCGCAGTACGACGGGGACGCCGCCGCGCTCTGGAAGGACGTGGCGACCGGGCGGGAACTGCTCAGCCGGCTCAACGCCCTTCCCGGGTTCGGGAAACAGAAGTCGCAGATCTTCCTCGCGCTGCTCGGCAAGCAGTACGGCGTACGGCCGGAGGGCTGGCGCGAGGCGGCCGGGGCGTACGGCGAGGACGGGGCGTTCCGCTCGGTCGCGGACATCACCGGGCCCGAGTCGCTGGAGCGGGTGCGCGCCACCAAGCAGGAGCTGAAGCGCGTCGCGAAGGAGGAGAAGGCCGCGAAGGACGCCCGGGCGAGGACCAAGGTCCGCGCCTGAGCCGCGGGCTCCCGGCCGCGAAAACCCGTTGCCCGGCGGCCGCTTTGCAGGCGACGCTCGGCGCATGACCGACGCCGCCGCCCCCGCCGCCTCCACCGTGTCCTCGCTGTTCGCCCCCGACGGCCGGCTGATCGCCGTGCCCCGCCGGACGGTCCGCCGCGAGCAGCTGCTGGACCACCTGGCCCGCACGCTGTTCGAGCCGGACCGCTCCTACACCGAGGTCGAGGTCAACGAGGCACTGCGCTCGGTCCACGACGACTTCCCGGCCCTGCGCCGCTACCTGGTCGAGGGGCACCGCCTCACCCGTGCCAAGGACGGCAGCAGCTACCGGCGCGCGACGGCCGCCTGACGGGCGGCACCGGCCTCACCGCACCTCACCGCACAAGCCGCACCGCACCGCACCGCACCGCACAAGCCTCACCCCAGCCGCCGGACTTCGTAGCGGTCGCGGATCTCCCGGAGGAAGTAGCGCCCGTGGCTCTCCGCCGCCATCAGCTCGCGGTGCACCCGCCGCGGCACGGCCAGGTAGGCGTACCGGCCGCCGCGGACGAACTCCAGCTCCAGCACGCGCTGCGCCGCGTCGTACCCGACCGAGCGCAGCGCCGAGGAGTCCACCGGGGTGCGGTCCATGGCCCTCCCAGTGTGCGCACGGAGGCCCCGGTCGCGCGCGTCGCGCGACCGGGGCCCGGCAACCGGGTGACTACACCAGGGCGAGTTCCCGCTCGGTCTCCTCGGCGGCGGCCGGAGCGGCCTCCGCCCGCTGCTTCGCGGGCAGCGCGAACATCAGCAGGAACACCACCGCGAGCACCCCGAGCACCCACCACATCGCGTGCTGGAACGCGCCCACGAACGCCGGCCCCCCGGCCGCCCCGGCCGGCACCGCGTCGAAGAAGGCCACCGACACCAGCCCCAGGCCGAGCGCCATGCCCACCTGGTTCACCGTGTTGATCAGCCCGGAGGCCGAGCCGGCGTGCTCCTGCGGGACCTCCGCCAGCACCGAGTTGGTGATCGGCGCGACGATCAGGCCCATCCCGGCACCCATCACCACCAGCGGCAGCGCCATCTGCCAGGGCGCGATGCCGGTGCCGTACCGGTGCGCCTCCGCGATGTAGACGAGCACGCCGACGGCCATCACCAGGGCCCCCGCCTGGAGCACCTTCCGCCCGAACCGGGGCACCAGCTGCTGCACCGAGACCCCGGCCGCCGTCGACACCGCGAGCGAGAACGGGATACCGGTCGCGCCGGCCTTCAACGGGCTCCAGCCCAGGCCGAGCTGCATGTAGAGGGTCCAGACCAGGAAGAAGATCCCGGACACCACACCGAAGGTCAGCTGGACGCCGATGCCCGCCGCGAAGGACTTCACCCGGAACAGCGACAGCTCCACCAGCGGCGAGCCGTCCCGCCGGGTCTTGACCCGCTCGTACGCGACGAACAGCGCGAACACCGGGAGGCTCCCGGCCATCACCAGGTGGCCCCAGAGCGGCCAGCCGGCCTCCCGGCCGTGGGTCAGCGGGTAGATCAGCATCAGCAGTCCGGCGCTGGCCAGCAGCACGCCCGGCAGGTCCAGCCGGAGCGCCCGCTCGGCCTTCGACTCGCCGATGTAGATCCGGCCGAGCACCAGACCGGCGATCCCCACCGGCAGGTTGATCAGGAAGATCGGCCGCCAGCCGAGCCCGAGCACGTCCCACTCCGTCAGCAGCGCGCCGATCAGCGGTCCACTGACCGCGCCCAGCCCGACCACCGCGCCGAACAGGCCGAAGACCTTGCCGCGCTCCTCCGCCGGGAAGGTCGCGTGGATGATGGACAGCACCTGGGGCACCATCAGCGCCGCCGTCCCGCCCTGGAGGATCCGCATCGCGACCAGGACCTCGGGGCCGCCCGCGAGACCGCAGAGCGCGGAGGCGAGGGTGAAGCCGGCCATGCCGATCAGGAAGAGCCGCTTCCGGCCGTGGATGTCGCCCAGCCGGCCGCCGGTGATCAGTCCGATCGCGAAGGCCAGCGCGTAGCCGCCGGTCACCCACTGCACGGCGGAGAACGACGCCCCCGTGGACTCCTGGATGCTCGGGATCGCGATGTTCACGATCGTGACGTCCACCAGGTCCATGAAGGAGGCGGTCATCACGATCGCCAGCGCGATCCACCTCCGCCGGTCCGACACCGTCACCGGTCCGGCCCCCGCACCCGAACCCGAATCCTTCTGCACCGCACGCTCCTCGTCGCCGTCCGTCATCAGCACGTGGACCACATTAGGAAGCATGTAGGTCAGATCCTGGCCTCGACTTCCGGCACCCTGGACCTCATGACCGATACCCCGGCACGACTCCTCAGCCTGCTCTCCCTGCTCCAGACCCCGCGCGAGTGGCCCGGCAGCGAGCTCGCCGAACGGCTCCGGGTCAGTCCCCGCACCATCCGCCGCGACATCGACCGGCTCCGCGAGCTCGGCTACCCGGTCGAGGCCGCGATGGGCCCGGTCGGCGGCTACCGGCTGGTCGCGGGCACCGCGATGCCGCCGCTGCTGCTGGACGACGAGGAGGCGGTGGCGATCGCGGTCGGCCTGCGCGCCGCCGCCGGACACGCCGTGGTCGGCATCGAGGAGGCCTCGGTGCGCGCCCTCGGCAAGCTGCTCCAGGTGCTGCCCTCCCGGCTGCGCCACCGGGTCTCCACCCTCGACCGGGCCACCCTGCCGCTGCTCGGCGGCGACGGCCCGACCGTCGACCCGGAGGACCTCACCGTGATGGCCAACGCCGTCGCCAACCACGAGCGCCTGCGCTTCGGCTACCGGGCCGGCAACGGCGCCGAGACCCGCCGCCAGGTCGAGCCGGAACGCCTGGTCTCGGCCGGCCGCCGCTGGTACCTGGTCGGTTTCGACCTCGACCGGGACGACTGGCGGCTGTTCCGGGTGGACCGGGTCAGCGACCCCTTCGCCACCGGCGCCCGCTTCACCCCGCGTCAGCTCCCCGCCGAGGACGCCGCCGCGTACGTCGCGAGCAAGCTCCGCCGGGAGTCCTCCGCCTACACGATGGACGCCACCCTGCAGCTCTCCGCCGAGGACGCCCGGCACCGCGTGGGCGGCTACGGCGACACCGAGGTGGAACCGGTCGACGAGCACACCTGCCGGCTGCGCTCCCGCACCGACTCCCTGGAATGGCTGGCGATGCGCCTGCTGATGGCCGGCTGCGACTTCGAGGTGCACTCGCCGCCCGAGCTCCGCACCCTCCTGCGCACCCTCGCCGACCGCGCCGGCCGCGCCGCCGACCCGGCCTGAGGCGGGAGCGGAAAGGGGCAGGAGCAGGGCCGGATCAGGGCCAGCGAACGAGCCGGCCCCGCCCGGAAACGGACAGCGCCGCCGCCCGTCGGCCACGGGCGGCGGCGCTGCCGTCGGGAGCGGTCCTCAGACCCCGAACTCGGCGGTGAGCACGGCCCGCGCCAGGGTGTGGAAGGTGATGTGGAAGCCGATCTGGGCCGCCGGGGTGTCGGCCGTGACGTCCAGGGCGTCCACGTCCAGGGCGTGCACGGCGAAGGCGTAGCGGTGCGCGGGCCCGGGCGGCGGGGCCGCGCCGTCGTACTGCTTGCCCGGGAAGTCGTTGCGGCCGTGGAAGGAGTGCTCGCCCGGCAGGTCGCCGTCGGAGGCCCCGGCGCCGCGCGCCAGGCCGGCGGTGTCGGCGGGCAGGCCGAGGGCCAGCCAGTGCCACCAGCCGGAGCCGGTCGGCGCGTCCGGGTCGTAGCAGGTGACGGCGATCGAGCGGGTGCCCTCCGGCAGGCCCGACCAGGCCAGCTGCGGCGACAGGTTGCCCCCGGCGTGGATGAACTCCTGGGCCAGCGTGCCGCCTTCGGCGATGTCCTCGCTGGTCAGCTCGAAGGACGGCACCTGCGGCAGGAATTCGTACGGCAGCGGCGGACGCACACTCATGGAGGGTCACCTCTCGGCACGGCGGGGAAAAGGGGAGGCCCGGGCCCGGACGCGGGCCGACGGACAGGATTCACCTTAGTGGGGTGACCAACCGCCCGGCCCGGCCCTACAGTCGGGACATGGCTCCGCGATTCGCCCGACTGCTCCGTGACTCCCGTGCCGCGCTGTTCACGATGCTCGGCGTGCTGGCCGTCATCTGGGCGGTCCAGGTGGCGAACTGGCTGGACGACTACCGGCTCTCCTACGAGTACGGCATGAGCTCGGGGCGGCTCGACGAACTGCCCGACCTGCTCACCATGCCGTTCCTGCACTTCGGCTGGGACCACATCGAGGCCAACTCCTGGCCGCTGTTCGCGTTCGGCTTCCTGGCCGCGTACCGGGGCATGAGGCGCTTCCTGCTCGCGACCGCGCTGATCGTGGTGTCCAGCGGTCTGACGGTCTGGTGGTTCGAGCGCCCCGACGCCGTCACGGCGGGCGCCAGCGGTGTGGTCTACGGGTACTTCGGCTATGTGGTGCTGCGCGGGATCTTCGACCGCAACCCGCTGGACACGGTGATCGGCGTGGTCGTGGCCGCGCTCTACTCCTACCTCCTGCTGGGCGTGCTGCCGAGCGCCCAGGGGGTCAGCTGGCTGGGCCACCTGGGCGGACTGGCCGGCGGGCTCCTCGGCGCCTGGCTGCTGCGCGACCGCGGGCCCCGGCGGGCGCCGCACTCCCCCGCCGCGGCCGGCCCGGGCACGGCACCCGGCAGCCCGGCCTCCGCCCTGCTCAAGGAACTCGACGACCTGGACATCTGAGCCCCCGCGACCGGCCTCCGGGCCCGGCGCGCCACCGCGGCCAGGTATAGACCATTGCGCACCCCGCCGGTTAGCGTGGGCGGGCACCCGCCCCCTGCTCCGGAGCCGCACCGTGGAGTCGTCCGTCCTCGCCTTCGCCACCGACCTCCTCGACGAGGGCGCCGACACCTTCTTCGGCAACCTCACCGACCGGGCCGGGGTCGGCGGTGTCACCCTCGCCTCGGTCTACCACGAGGCCCGCGACGTCTTCCCGCACAACCCCCGCCGGGTGATCCGCTACCTGGAGCCGGGCGCGGCGTACTTCCGCCCCGACCCGGCCCGCTGGTCCGGCCGCCGGCTACGGCCGGCGCCGTCCACCGCGATCGGCGACCGCGACCCCTTCGCCGAGGCCGCCGCGGAGGCCCGCCGGCGCGGCCTGAAGCTGCACGCGTGGACGGTCTTCTGCCACAACGACCGGCTCGGCTTCGAGCACCCGGACTGCGCCCCCGCCAACGCCTTCGGCGACCGCCACCTCACCGAGCTGTGCCCGGCCCACCCGGAGGTCCGCGAGTACGCCCGCACCCTGGTCACCGAGCTGGCCCGGTACGGCGTGGACGCGATCCGGGCGGAGTCGCTGCACTTCCACGGCCTGCGCCACGGCTACCACCACGAGCGCTACTTCGAGGAGCTGGGCCCGGCCGCCGAGGCGCTGCTCGGGCTCTGCTTCTGCGCGCACTGCCGGGCCGCCGCCGTCCGGGCGGGCGTCCCCGCCGAGGAGGTGGCCGCGACGGTCCGCGCCGAGGTCCGCCGCCGACTGGCCGACGAGGCGGCGGCCGCCGAGCCGGCCGCGCTGGACGAGCTGGCGGACGGCGCGGTCGCCGCGTACGTGGACGCCTCGGCCGCGACGGTGACCTCGCTGGCCGCCGAACTGGCCGAGGAGGCGACCCGCCACGGCATGCGGCTGAGCTTCATGGACGGCGGCGGCCCGGGCACCGGCTGGCTGTCCGGGATCGACCTGCCGGGGCTGGCGAAGGCCGCCCACCAGATCGAGACCCTCGGCTACGCCCGCACGCCCGAGGCGGTCCGCGAGAAGGTCGCCGCCTTCGCCCTGCACGGGGTGCGCCCCCAGGACATGGCGGTGATCCTGCGCCCGATGGCCTCGGACTGCGACGGCGCGGCCGACCTCGCCGCCAAGATCGCCGTGCTGCGCGGCCTGGGCGTGCCGGAGGTCGAGTTCTACCACTACGGCCTGATGCGGCTGTCCTCGCTGGACCGGATCGGCGCCGCGCTGGCCTGAGGCCCCGGCCGGCCCTTCACCGGCGCCGCCGGGAGGTCCCGAACAGGCTCCGGGAGATCTCCCGCCCGAGCTGCGTCCCGGCGGACCGGGCGAAGGACTTGAGCGCCGGGTTGCTCATCAGCGACCCCAGCAGCCCGCCACCCCCCTGCGCCCGCTCCGGTGCCCGCTCCGACGACCGCTCCCGCGCCGGTTCCGCACCACCCGCGGGCGCCGGCACCGGCTCCGCCTCCGGCCGGGCCGCCCGCGCCGCCAGCTTCTCGTACGCCGACTCCCGGTCGATCGCGTCCCGGTACTTCCCGGCCAGCGCCGACCCGTCCACCGCGGCCTGCAGCACCGCCGGCCCGATCGGCCCCATCAGCGACTGCGGTGCCCGCAGCCTGGTCGCCGCCACCGGCGTCGGCGCGCCCTTCTCGGACAGCACCGTGACCACCGCCTCGCCGGTCCCGAGCGAGGTCAGCACCTCCCCCAGGTCGTAGGCGGGCGACTTCGGGAAGGTCGAGACGGTCGCCTTCAGCGCCTTGGCGTCGTCCGGGGTGAACGCCCGCAGCGCGTGCTGCACCCGGTTGCCCAACTGCGCCAGCACGTCCGCCGGCACGTCCTTCGGCGTCTGGGTGACGAAGAAGATCCCGACCCCCTTCGAACGGATCAGCCGGACGGTCTGGGTGATCGCCTCCAGGAAGGACTTGGAGGCGCCCTTGAACAGCAGGTGCGCCTCGTCGAAGAAGAACACCAGCTTCGGCCGGTCGAGGTCCCCGACCTCCGGCAGCTCCTGGTAGAGGTCGGCGAGCAGCCACATCAGGAAGGTCGAGAACAGCCGCGGCCGGTCCTGCACTGCCGGCAGCTCCAGCACCGAGACCACGCCGGCGCCCCCGTCCGCCGTCCAGAGCAGCTCGGCGGTGTCGAACTCCGGCTCGCCGAAGAACGCCCCCGCCCCCTCGTTCTCCAGCAGGGTGAGCGAGCGCAGGATCACCCCGGCGGTGGCGGCGGAGATGCCGCCGATGCCCTTCAGCTCCTCCTTGCCCTCGGGCGAGGTGAGGAAGGTGATGACCGCCGTGAGGTCCTTGAGGTCGTACAGCTCCAGGCCGTTGCGGTCGGCGTAGTGGAAGACCAGACCGAGCGAGGACTCCTGGGTCTCGTTCAGGTCCAGCACCTTGGCCAGCAGCAGCGGACCGAAGCTGGTCACGGTCGCCCGGAGGGGGATGCCGCTGCCCAGGCCGCCGAGCGCGTAGAACTCGGCCGGGCAGCCGTGCGGCCGCCAGTCCTGGCCCACCTCGGCGGCCCGGGCGGCGGTGCGCTCCCCCGGCTCGCCGGGCGCGGCCACCCCGGAGACGTCGCCCTTGATGTCGGCGAGGAACACCGGCACGCCCTGGGCGGACAGCTGCTCGGCGATCAGCTGGAGGGTCTTGGTCTTGCCGGTGCCGGTGGCCCCCGCCACCAGCCCGTGCCGGTTGAGCACCGCGAGCGGTACCCGCACCGGGGCACCGGCGTACGCGGTGCCGTCCAGCAGCACCGCGCCGAGGTCCAGCGCGGGCCCGGAAAAGGCGTACCCGTCGGCGATCTCCCGGACGACGGACGGAACGAGAGCGGACATCGGGCACCCTCCCGGGCGGTGCGGCGGCCCCGCGGGCCGGAGGAACGGGCATCGATCCCGAGGGATCTACACGACATTTCCCATGAAACAGCCGCATTCCCCCGCCCGCAGCTCGCACCGGTGCGCGTGGCGACGCCACGGCTGCTGGGCCATCCGCCGCCCAAACGGTAGGCTTTCCGTGTGATCTTCAAGCGCATCGGCAATGGTCGGCCGTACCCGGATCACGGCCGTACCAGCACCCGCCAGTGGGCGGACGTCGCCCCGCGCCCGGTGCGACTCGACCAGCTGGTGACCACCAAGGGACAACTGGATCTGGAGACCCTCCTGGCGGAGGACTCCACCTTCTACGGGGACCTCTTCGCGCATGTCGTGAAGTGGCACGGCGACCTGTACCTGGAGGACGGACTGCACCGCGCGGTCCGCGCCGCGCTCCAGCAGCGCCAGGTGCTGCACGCCCGTGTCCTCGAAATGGAATGACCACCGGGCCGGTTCACCCGGCCGCACGTGTCGGACCGCCCCCCGGTCAGTACCGGGGGGCGGTCCGTTCGTACCGGGGTGCCGCCATTCGGGTCCCGGAGTACTCCGGATGATGATCGTTTAGTACCTTCACGGCCGTACGGCACTAATCTGCTGACTACGGCCGCGAACGCCTTCCCGCGACGCCGCGCCCCACCTTCACCCGATCCCCGCCCTGGCACGAGGGGGAGACAAACCGTGAGCATGTTGACTCCCCAAGGTCTGAAGGGGAAGCAGTACCGGATCACCGGCAACGCCTATCCGCGGCTGGGCCGCCCACCGAAGAAGAGCCGCAAGGTCTTCGCGCTGCTCGGCGCGCTGCTCGCGCTGGCGCTGATCGGCCTCGGCGGCGTCCAGCTCTGGGACATCTTCAGCGGCAAGGGCAAGAACGCCTCCTCCCAGGCCTGCGCCGGACCCTCCGGCAAACCGCTGGCCGCCCCGACCCCGGAGGCGCCGACCGTACCCGGCTCGGCCGCCGCCCCGATCGACCCCGCGGCCGTCCCGCAGCCCGCGGCCGTCACCGTGAACGTCTACAACGCGACCGCCAAGGCGGGCCTGGCCGCCCGTACCGCCGAGGAGCTCAAGAAGCGCGGCTTCACCATCGGCAAGGTCGGCAACGCCCCGGCGGAGCTGGACAAGAAGGTGCCCGGCACCGCCCAGGTGATCGCCGGCCCGGCCGGCGCCGGGGCGTCCACCCTGGTCGGCTCGGTGATCGCCGGTGCCACCAGCACCGCCGACGCCCGGACCGACGGCACCGTGGACTTCGTCATCGGCGACAGCTACAACACGCTGCTCGACGACACCCAGGCCGCCGCCGCACTGGCCCTGGCCACCCGGCCGGTCCCCGCCCCGAGCAGCACCGGCAGCTGCTGACCCGCCCGGGCCGCGAGCCCGGACCGGAACGCGAAGGAGCCCCCCGGCTCAGCACCGGGGGGCTCCTTCGCATCCGCGTCCGGACGGGTTCAGCCCGCCGTGCCGTACAGCCGGTCGCCGGCGTCGCCGAGGCCCGGGACGATGTAGCCGTTCTCGTTCAGCCGCTCGTCGACGGCCGCGGTGACCACGGTGACCGGCAGACCGGACAGCTCGCGCTCCATCACCGCGACGCCCTCCGGGGCGGCCAGCAGCACCACGGCGGTGACATCGGTGGCGCCGCGCTCGATCAGCATCCGGATCGCCGCGACCAGCGTGCCGCCGGTGGCCAGCATCGGGTCGAGCACGTACACCTGGCGGCCGGACAGGTCGTCCGGCATCCGGGTGGCGTAGGTGGAGGCCTCCAGGGTCTCCTCGTTGCGCACCATGCCCAGGAAGCCGACCTCGGCGGTCGGCAGCAGCCGGGTCATGCCGTCCAGCATGCCGAGGCCGGCCCGCAGGATCGGCACCACCAGCGGGCGCGGGTAGGACAGCCGGGTGCCGGTGGTGACGGCCACCGGGGTGGTGATCTCCACCTCCTCGGTGCGGACGTCCCGGGTGGCCTCGTACGCGAGGAGGGTCACCAGCTCGTCGGTCAGGCGACGGAAGGTCGGCGAGTCGGTGCGCTCGTCGCGCAGGGTGGAGAGCTTGTGGGCGACCAGGGGGTGGTCGACGACGTGGATCCGCATGCGTCGAGGTTAGCCCGCGCCCGGACGCCCGTACGACACGCCGTGCCAGGCCGCGCCGCGCGCCGTCCGGCCCGGTGCTCACTCTGCCGTGACGCGCGGTGACGCACCGCGAATGTCCGGACGGAACGGCCTCCTGTGGTATCAACCCGGCCGATCTGGGAAAGTCAGGTCCTATGACGAGCAACCCGAACCACGGGAACGGCTCGGCGGACGAGGCCTCGACCTCGTCGGGCGGCCTCTCGGGCCCGCCCCCGGACCGTCCGGAGACCGAGACGGAGCGCCGCAGGCGCCGCGCTGTCTTCCTGCGCGAACTCACCGAGGCCCGCGAACTGCGCGAGCGGGTCCAGCCCCGCCGCACCAAGGAACGCCGGATGCGCGAGGCGATGCGGATGCGAACCTTCCGGATCTGACGGGCTCTCCACGGGTTCTCCACAGTCCCGCTGCCGCCCGGTCGCCGTACACCGTCCGGCGGCCAACCCTTCCGACACGACCTGCAAAGACGCGCTGCAGAACACCCCCCGCAGAGCCTGGCTTTCTGTCACGATTCCGATGGGACGGTCCGAACAGCGGGCCGCCTCTGGCGCGGGGGCGGCCAGTTCCGCGTCGCCCGTGCGCGCCGACAGCCGAGACGAGATCTTGGGAGTGTCCCTGGTGGCGTACTTCGCTGCAGTGCTTGCTCGCTCCGAGGACGGGTGGGATGTGAGCGAGACGGAGCTCGACTCCGTCGAAACCCTCGCCGACCTGACCGATCTGGCCCGCGGGGCGGCCCAGGACGACGACAGCGTCCTGGTCTTCATCGAACAGGAGGACGCCTGGTTCGCCATCCTCCGGGTGGACGGCGAGGAGGACCCGCGCATCTTCGTGTCGGACGGCGCCGCCGCCGCCCGCAGCTCCTACGGCTCGGTACTCACCGACGAACTGGTGGACCAGGCCGGGGAGAGCGAGTTCGGCGACCTCGACAACCTGGTCGCCGAGCTGGAGGAGGAGGCCGAGGCCGAGGAGCAGGACGACGAGGAGGGCGAGGGCCACAACGGGGTCCCGGTAGGCCCGCTCGGCGACGCCCACCTGCTGACCGAGTTCGGACTCGCCGCGGACGCCCTGCTCTCCCTCAGCGGCGAGGGCGCGGTGCCCGGCGACGCCCTGGAGGAGATCGCCGAGGCGCTCGGCTGCGGCGAGGTCCTGGAGGCCGTCCGGTAACGCCCCGTGGCCACCGCCCGGACGGCGGGGCTCCCGCCGTACCCGACACTGGATGCCATGCAGTCCGCCCACCCGATCCCACCGCTGCCCGCTCCCGTCCGCCCCGATCCGGTCCGCGACCGCTGGGCGGCGCCGATGCGCCTCGCCATCGCCGAGGCCGCCCTGGCGCCGGCCACCGGGGACGTCCCGGTCGGGGCGCTCGTCCTCGGCCCGGACGGCGAGATCATCGGCCGGGGCCACAACGAGCGGGAGGCCGTCGGCGACCCGACCGGCCACGCCGAGGTGGTCGCGGTCCGCGCGGCCGCGCGCAGGGTCGGCGAATGGCGGCTGAGCGGCTGCACCCTCGTCGTCACCCTGGAGCCCTGCACCATGTGCGCGGGCGCGATCGTGCTCTCCCGGATCGACCGCGTGGTCTACGGCGCCCTCGACGAGAAGGCCGGCGCGGCCGGCTCGCTCTTCGACGTGATGCGCGACCGGCGGCTCAACCACCGCCCCGAGGTGATCCCGGGCGTCCTCGCCGACGAATGCGGCGAGCAGCTCCGCGCCTTCTTCGACACCCAGCGCTGACCCGCACCCCGCGGCCGCCCCCGGATACGGATTTCGTTCCCGCGCCACCCGTCCGGTAGAGTTCCCCTCGGTAGCGTGTCCGAGCGGCCAAAGGAGCACGCCTCGAAAGCGTGTGTGGGGGCAACTTCACCGTGGGTTCGAATCCCACCGCTACCGCCAGCCAGACCGAGAGCCCGTCCGGAGATCCGGACGGGCTCTCGGCGTTCCCGGGCACGCACCCTGGCACGCACCCGGACCTGGAGCGGGCCCGGACCCCGACCCGAGCACGGGCACGGATCCGGGCACGAAAAAAGGCTCCGTACCCGTCGGCCGATGACCACCAACGCCTGTCGAGTACGGAGCCTGGAAGGGGGAGCGGCTCGGGGGGACTGACCGCTCCCCCGGCGGAGTCCCACAACCGGGAGCCGCGTCGGGGGGAAGTCGCGGCGCCCGGTCCCACAGCGGGGGCTCCGGATCCATGTACCGGTGATTCCTGCCAGATCCTCGGTACATCAACCATCCTGCCGTCCGCGCCGGGCCCCGGCACCCGGAGAAAGGCCCCTGTCGCGGGGACCTTCGTCCCGCCGGGTGAACGCGTCGCACACTTGATAGACCGTCCGGGTGGATAAGCTGCCCGTTGCACGGGCCGCTCGGGGACCGAACGGCGGCGGCCCACAGCAGGGAGGAAGGTCACCGGATGGCGCAGGCGAAGAAGATCGGAATGGTCCTCCTGCTCATCTTCGTGCTCTACACGATCATCACCTCGCCGGCCCGCGCGGCCGAGCTGGTGCAGTTGGGCTTCGAAGGCATCTCCAACGCCGCCAAGGCGATCGGCACGTTCATGACCGGCCTGGTGAAGTAGTCCGGGACCCACCGGCTACGGTGGGCCCGACATCCGACCCCGTCCGCGAGGAGCGGCACCGTGATCCGCCATCTGGTCCTGTTCAAGCTCAACGAAGGCGTCAGCAAGGACGACGAGCGCGCGCTCGCCGGCGCCAAGGCCTTCGCCGAGCTCGGCCCGGTCGTCCCCGAGCTGCGCGAGTGGGAGTGCGGCTGGAACACCACCGACCGCGACATCGCCCACGACTACGCCATCAACAGCCTGGTCGAGGACCGCGAGGCCCTCCAGGCGTACCTCACCCACCCGGCCCACCAGGCCGCGGCCGCCCAGTGGCGCGAGTTCGCCACCTGGGTGATCGCCGACATCGAGGTCTGACCCCGGCGGGCCCTCCTCCGGACGCCCCGGCCCCGGCCGGCGCGTCCCCCGGACGGCCGCGGCGCCCCGCCCGACACCCGGGCGGGGCGCCTTGCTCTGTCCCGGAACGATCCCCGGGCCGCCCCTCCGACGGGACCGCCGGTCACCCGGCGCCGCACCAACACACCTCCACGCGGTACTTGCCCGACATGCGCCCGCCTTGTGATGCTATGACCGGTTTTGCCGGACATGGTGAGGTGATGAACGAGACAGGGCACCCGGTCCGCAGGTCCCACCGTTGTCAACATTGGGAGGGGTGACGTGTCCGTGCGGACACCAGGGAGCGCACCGGACGACGAGGTGCTCGCCACCGTGATCAGCCCGGCCGGAGAGCTCCGCCCGGACGGCCTGCGCGGCCCCGGCGGACGTCCCACCGTCGACGTCCGGACCCTCACCCGGGTGCTCTTCGAGCGGCTGGCCGAGCTGCCCCCGGACGCCCCCGAGCGGGAACGGGTCCGGGCCGCGCTGATCGAGGTCAACATCCCGCTGGTCCGGTACGCCGCCACCCGCTTCCGCAGCCGCAGCGAGCCGATGGAGGACGTCGTCCAGGTCGGCACCATCGGGCTGATCAACGCCATCGACCGCTTCGACCCCGGCCGCGGCGTGCAGTTCCCGACCTACGCGCTGCCGACCATCCTCGGCGAGATCAAGCGCTACTTCCGCGACAACGTCCGCACCATGCACGTCCCGCGCCGGCTCCAGGAGCTGTGGGTGCAGGTCAGCGGGGCGATGGAGGAGCTGACCGTGGTCCACGGCCGGACTCCCAAGGTGCCGGAGATCGCCGCCAGCCTGCGCATCCCCGAGGAGGACGTCCGGGCCTGCCTGGACGCCGGGCGGGCCTACAACGCGGCCTCCCTGGAGGCCGCCCAGGAGCACGAGGGCGGCCTGGCGCTGCTCGACCGGCTCGGCTACGAGGACTCCGCGCTCGCCGAGGTCGAGCACCGGGACATGGTCCGCCACCTGCTGGTCCAGCTGCCCGAGCGGGAGCGACGGATCGTCATGCTGCGCTTCTTCGCCAATCTGACGCAGTCGCAGATCAGCACCGAGCTGGGGATGTCCCAGATGCACGTGTCCCGGCTGCTGTCCCGGATCCTGACCAGGCTCAGGACCGGCAACTCCTGGGACGACTGACCGGCCCGCCGCGTCACGGCCCGACAACGGGGCGTCACCACCGCGTGACATCTTGCGACGTTCGGGTTTGCCGGGGATCGTGAGCCGGTATGGAGGGGGGAAGAGGGCCGGCCGGGAGCACGGGAACGTTCCCCCGGCGGCACCCGTTGGACCGTCAGTCACGAGGGGGTGGGTGCATGTCCGGAGAGCTGGGCACTGCGGAGATCCACGCTGAAGCGGCCTCCGCCGCGCAGATCCCGCTCCAGCGGGCCGGGACCGCGCCGGACTCCGGGGCAGCGCCGGACGTCGGACCGGCGCCGGACACCGGAGCCGCGTCGGGATCCGGGCTCGACACCCGGACGCTCTCCCGCTCGCTGTTCCTGCGGCTGGGCGCCCTCGCGCCGGGCAGCACCGAGCACACCTACGTCCGTGACACCCTCATCGAGCTCAACCTGCCGCTGGTCCGCTACGCCTCGGCGCGGTTCCGCAGCCGCAACGAGCCGATGGAGGACATCGTCCAGGTCGGCACGATCGGCCTGATCAAGGCGATCGACCGCTTCGACCCGGAGCGCGGGGTCGAGTTCCCGACCTTCGCGATGCCGACGGTGGTCGGCGAGATCAAGCGCTTCTTCCGCGACACCAGCTGGTCGGTGCGGGTGCCCCGGCGGCTCCAGGAGCTGCGGCTGGCGCTCACCAAGGCCGGCGACGAGCTCGCCCAGCGGCTCGACCGCTCCCCGACCGTCGCCGAGCTGGCCGCCTGCCTCGGCGTCAGCGAGGAGGACGTGGTGGAGGGCCTGGCGGTCGGGAACGCCTACACGGCGAGCTCGCTGGACTCCAGCCCGAGCGACGAGGACGGCGAGGGCCCGCTGGCCGACCGGCTCGGCTACGAGGACCTCGCGCTGGAGGGCGTGGAGTACCGGGAGTCGCTCAAGCCGCTGCTGGCCAAGCTGCCGCCGCGCGAGCGCCGGATCATCATGCTGCGGTTCTTCGGCAATCTGACGCAGTCCCAGATCGGCGAGGAGATCGGCATCTCCCAGATGCACGTCTCCCGGCTGCTCACCAAGACCCTCACCCAGCTGCGCGAGGGCCTGACCACCGAGGGCTGAACCGGGCCGACGGGGCGGGCGGTGGGCCGAGCGGTGGCCGGGCGGCTCAGGCCTCCGGCGACCCGGCGCCCAGGGGCGGCTCCGCGACCGCCCGCGGGGCCGTCGCGCCCACCGGGGCCGCGAGCTCCGACCGGTCCCCGGACTCCAGCAGATTGGCCCGCAGGCCCGCCAGCACGCCCCCGTCCAGCCCGAGGCCGTCCGCCCAGAACGCGTCGAAGTCCGGCCAGCCGGCCCCGACCTCCTCGAAGGCCGCCTCCAGGTAGTGCCGCTCGGCCCGGAAGACCGGAAGCAGCAGCTCCGGCTCGCTCATCAGACCGCGGACCCGCAGGCTCTCCAGGACGCTCCCGACCACGGCGGCAGAACGCTCGTTGGTGAGCAGATAATCCGTGACCACCGTTTCCCGGTCCACCCTCAGAGCGGTCAGCAGTACCGCCGCCGTCCACCCCGTCCGGTCCTTTCCGGCCGAGCAGTGGAACAGCAGCGGCGAGGCGCCCGGTTCGGCCAGGAGCCTCAGCACCCGGGCGAATTGTTCGCGGGCAATGGAATCGGTGACGAACCACCGGTAGAGGCCGGTCATCATCGCCCCGGCGCGACCGTTCCCGAGCAGGGCGCGCTGTCCGGCCGGATCCCGTTCGGCCAGCGCCGAGCGCAGTGTCGCGTGGATGTCGAAGTCCGCCGCGAACACCGGTACATGATGCAGGGTCATGCCGTCGGCCGTCCGGTCCGCACCGGCCTCGCGGACCTCGTCCCGGCTGCGCAGGTCGACGATCCGGCGCAGGCCCAGCCCGGCCAGTCGCCCGAGGTCCTCGTCGGTGAGGCGGTTGAGGCCGTCGCTGCGCAGCGCGACGCCGGCCCTGAGCACCAGCCCCTCGGCCGTGCGGTAGCCGCCGAGGTCGCGGGCGTTGACGGCGCCGAACAGGCCCAGGCTGCGGGCGGCCGGGAAATCGGCGGCCCCGGTCGGCTGATCGGTCACGCTGCGCCCCCCATTGGATATTCGGACGGTGACATGGCACAACCGTGAGCGATATTGCATGAACCTGCCCATCAAAACGACAGGATGTGCAAGAGTGTCACGGGCAACGCGGCCAGTGTAGGGTCCGGTTCATCCGTCGACTCACACGATGGGTGAGCAGCGGTAACGCTAGGTTCCGGGCTTTAATTTTTAATTGATTATTTGCGTAGCCGGTGCGGTTTCGGCCACAATCAGCGCGCTCATGGCCCGACCATGAACGTTGGTAACAGATTCGCTGCACTCCTGCCCATTCAGTCCCGCCAGGAACGCAAGTTCCACCAGGATGGGCGCCGGGCAGCCTGCTGCCCTCGAACAGCTACAGGGCAGGTGAACGCGAGCAGCGGAGCGCCCTGCCCAGGGGAGGAAAGACAACATGGGTCGAGCGACCCGAAGAGTTGCCGCCTGCGCGGCAGCCGTTCTGCTGGCCGGTGGCCTGCAGTCGTCCCTCGCGCACGCCGCCACCACTACGCCCCGGATCGACCTCACCGTTCTCGTGATCAGCGACGGCGGTCCGGCCACGGCCGCGATCGCGGCCGAGCTCAAGAGCCAGGGCACCCCGTACAAGCTCGTCGACCTCAACGACGCCGGGCGCCCGGTGATCGACACGGCCTTCCTGAGCGACACGCTGAACGGCCAGCCGCGCGGCAAGTACCAGGGCATCGTCCTGCCCAACGACAACCCGTTCACGGCCGGCTCCGCCGAGATGGCCGCGATCGCCGCGTACGAGGCGGCGTTCGGTGTCCGCCAGGTCGACGCCTACACCTACGCCCGTCCCGACGTCGGCCTGAACTGGGCGGTCGACCCCGGCTACATGGGGACCCTGGACGGCTTCCAGGGCCAGGTCACCACCTCGGGCCTGGGCGGATCGTTCGGGTACCTCAAGGGCACCATACCCTTCGAGGACAACGACCCGGCCATCTCGGAGAGCTACGGCTACCTGGCCACCCCGAGGACCGACCTGCCCGCCGGCTCCAGCTTCACCCCGCTGGTCGAGGTGCCGATCCCCGGCAGCACCGCCAAGGGCTCGCTGGTCGGCGAGTACGCCCACGACGGCCGCAAGGAACTGGTCGTCACCTTCGTCTACAACCAGTACCAGCAGCAGTACCGCCTGCTGGCCCGCGGCATCGTCGACTGGATCACCCAGGGCGTCCACCTCGGCTACGACCGCAACTACTTCGCGGCCCACGTCGACGACGTCTTCCTGGCCGACGACCGCTGGGACACCGTGCTGAAGTGCACCCCCGGTGACGTCACCTGCCCGCCCGGCACCCCGGAGACCGCCAACCCGATCCGGATGACGGTCGCCGACGCGCAGTTCGCCAAGCAGTGGCAGCTCGACCACAACTTCACCATGGACATGGTGTTCAACGGCGGCGGCAGCGAGGACTGGAAGGCCGACCACGAGACGACCGCCGACCCGGTGGTCGACCGGATGATCGCCGACCAGAGCAGCTACCGGTGGGTCAACCACACCTACACCCACCCGTACCTGGGCTGCCTCCAGGACGTCTCGGTGGTCCCGTGGAAGTGCACCAAGAACGCCGCGGGCAGCACCGTCTGGGTCGACCAGGCCACCATCACCTCCCAGATCAAGAACAACCTCGACTGGGCGGCCGCCCGGGGCCTGACCCTGGACCGGACCGAGCTCGTCACCGGTGAGCACTCCGGTCTGCTGACCGCGCCGCAGGAGACCAGCGACAACCCGTACCTGGCCCCGTCGCTGGCCGCCAACGGGGTCAAGTGGACCGCCAGCGACGCCTCCCGCGAGCCCGCGCAGCGGGCCGTCGGCGCGGCGCTGACCGTCCCGCGCTACCCGATGAACGTCTTCTACAACGCCGCCACGGCGAAGGAGGAGACCGACGAGTACAACTGGATCTACACCAGCGCGGCCAACGGTGGCAGCGGCGTCTGCGAGAGCAACGCCAACTCCACCTGCCTGCCGGCCCCGCTCGACGTGAACACCGGCTACCAGTCGTACATCGTGCCGCTGGAGGCCCGGATCGACCTCGGCCACGTGCTGAACAACGACCCGCGGCCGCACTTCATCCACCAGTCGAACCTGTCCGAGGACCGGATCGTCTACCCGGTGCTGGAGAAGGTCCTCTCGACCTACCGCTCGCTGCACGCCGACAACACCCCGGTCGTGAACCTGGCGCAGAAGGACCTCGGTCTGGAGTTCCAGCGCCGCGCGGCCTGGAGCAACGCCGTCTCCGCCGGCCAGGTCACCGCCTACCGCGTCGGCAACGCGGTCCGGGTCAGCGCCCCGTCCGGCGTCCAGGTCCAGGCCACCATGCCGACCGGCACGGTCCAGCAGCTCGCCATCGGCACCGCCGCGTTCGGCACCGCCTACGCGGGCTCGCTGTCCGGCTGGGTCAAGCCCGGCCAGCTGCAGAGCGCGGTCCAGCTGCAGCTGCCGGCCGCGCCGGCCGCCCCGGCGGCCGTCAGCCCGTCGGTCGCGGCCAAGTCCGTCGCGGCCCCGGCGCCGGCCGACACCAAGGTCGTCCCGCAGGGCACCGCGGACGCCGTCCCGGCCGGTCCGGGCGACACCGACCGCACCGACGCGCCGACCCTCGTCCCCGGCAGTGGGGCCCCGGTGGCGGGCAAGAACGCCGCTGCTGGTACCACTGCTGGTAAGGCGACCGGTACCACCGGGAAGGCCGCCGGCAAGGGCGACACCGCACAGCACGGCAAGGCCTCCGGGGGGAAGGCCGAACCCGTCAAGAAGACCGCCGGCACGTCCGGCACCCGCTAGACAGGTGAACCCGGTGGCGGGTCGGCTCCCCCGGCCCGCCACCGGCACCACCCACCGGCCGACTCGGCCGGGAGCTTGAGGCAAGAACAGGAGGGGGGACAGAGATGCGCGTCACCCTGCTCACCGAGGGGACGTACCCGCACCAGCACGGCGGCGTGAGTGTCTGGTGCGACCAACTCGTACAGGGCATGCCGGACGTCGAGTTCGACATCATCGCCGTCACCGGTACCGGACACGAAGCACTGGCCTGGGAGCTGCCCGCCAACGTGCGGTCGGTCACCACGGCTCCGCTGTGGGGCCCGGCCTCGGAGGCCAAGGCGCCGCGCGGCAAGGAGATGCGCCGCTTCCTGAACGCCTACGAGCGCTTCCTGCACTCCGTCCTGGACCCGGTCTACACCACCCACTTCGGTACCGAGCTGTACGGCTTCGCCGACCTCGCCCGACGCGGGCTGCTCAGCCCGGCGCTGCGCAGCGAGCGCGCCCTGCGCACCCTGCAGCACGTGTGGACCCGCGACTACCTCTCCACCGCGGTCTCCCGGCCCACCATGCACGACGCGCTGAACGCCACCGACCTGCTGGAGCACGCCCTGCGGCCGCTCTCGGTCGAGCCGCCGCGCGACGGCGTGGCGCACGCCGCCAGCGGCGGCCTCGCCACCCTGCCGGGCCTGATCGCCTCGCAGCAGTACGGCGTACCGTTTCTGCTGACCGAGCACGGCATCTACCTGCGCGAGCGCTACCTCGGCTACCGCACCGGCCCGTACCGCTGGCCGGTCAAGGCGCTGCTGCTCGGCTTCTACCGGATGCTCGCCGAGGAGAGCTACCGACGGGCCGCGCTGGTCACCCCCGGCAACCGGTACAACCGGCGCTGGGAGGAGCGCGGCGGCACGCCCTCCACGCACATCCGCACCGTGTACAACGGCGTCGACCCGGCGGCCTTCCCGCCCGCCGGGCCCGAGCCGGAGACCCCGACGCTCAGCTGGGCCGGCCGGGTCGACCCGATCAAGGACCTCGAGACGCTGATACGCGCGTTCGCGATCGTGCGGCGCGAGATACCCGACGCCCGGCTGCGGCTGTTCGGTGGCACGCCCAAGGGCGGCGAGGCCTACCGCGAGAAGTGCGAGGCGCTGGCCGCCGAGCTCGGCACAGGGGACTCGGTGGTCTTCGAGGGCCGGGTCGCGGACATCACCGACGCGTACGCGGCCGGGAACGTGGTGATGCTCTCCTCGATCAGCGAGGGCTTCCCGTTCACCCTGATCGAAGCGATGTCCTGCGGCCGCGCCACCGTCTCGACCGATGTCGGCGGTGTGCGCGAGGCGGTCGGCGACACCGGCCTGGTCGTCCCCCCGCGCGAGCCCGAGCCGATGGCGGCGGCCGCGATCGAGCTGCTGCGCGACGCGGAGCGCCGGGCCCGGCTCGGCGAGCAGGCCCGGCTGCGGGTGATCGACCAGTTCACGCTCCGCCAGAACATCGACGGCTTCCGCGGCATCTACACCGAACTGCTGGGCACCGCCCGCTGGCTCCCCGAGGGCGTGGTCGCCGTCACCGACGGCCCGCCGGACCCGGACTGGGAGCAGGCGGCCGAGCAGGAGCGCAGCGAGGTGACCGCATGAGCGGGCGAAGCACGACCGTCGTCGGCGGGCGCGGGTACCGCGAGGTGACCGCATGAGCGGGCCCCTGCGACTGGTCCCCGACGAGGCGGTCGACGAGACCGTCCAGCTGCGGGTACTGCCGCTGAAGCGACGCCGCCCGACCCTGCCGGCCCAGCGCCCGCCGGTGCCGGAGCAGCTCGACCTCTCCGCCGACCCGCTGGACGAGCTCGCCGACCGGCTGCGCGAGATCTGCGCGGACGCGGTCCACCCCTACGAGATCGCGGCCATCCTGGAGTCCGACGGCCTCTCCGACGAGCAGGCGGCCCTGCTGTACGGCCGCCCCGACTCCTTCACCGTCGCCGAGGAACTGTTCGAACGGGTCGAGCGCCGCTACCCCGGGCCGAGTGCCGAGTTCGCCAACCCCTGGCGGGCCGACCCCTGGCGGTGCGTCGTGCGCGGCCTGGTGTTCGCCCTGCCCGGCCTCGGCTACCTGCTCGGTGCCAACCTCTTCGCCGCCGACCGGATGCGCTTCGGACTGCCCTCGGGCATGCTCGCGCTGTCCGTCGCGACCCTGGTCAGCTGGTCCTGGAACCAGGCCCTGGCCCACCGCTCCTACACCTGGCTGGGCCGGGGGCGGCGGCGGTCGGCCGCGGCCTGTCTGGCGATCGGGGCACCGCTCGGCGCGCTGACCGCGGCCGTCGCCGGCTACGTGGTCGGCGGGCCGCTGGGCGCGCTGTGCTTCGCCGCCGGACAGTCCGGCTACCTCGCGGCGGCCACCGTGCTGCTGGTGCTCGGCCGGGAGAAGTTCCTGCTGGTGGCACTGGCGCCGTCGGCCGTCGGAGCGGGGGTCGTGCTCGCCGTCGATGTCCCGCAGGTCGTCCGCACCTCGGTGCTGCTGGCCTCGCTCGGCCTCGCGGTCTGGCTCGCCGCCCGGGAACTGCTGCGCTGCCGACGCGGCGAGGCCGATCCGGCCCCGCTGCGACTGCCGCTGTCCAAGGAGGTCCCGCACCTGCTGTTCGGCCTCGCGGTCGGCACCCTGACCCTGATCGCCGGACTCGGCGTCACCGTGCACCAGGCGGTGCGCACCGGCAGCGCCGAAGGCGTCTCGACCAGCCCGACGGGGCCGGCCATGATCGCCCTGACCCTGAGCCTCGGACTCGCCGAGTGGCTGCTCTTCCGCTACCGGGCGATGGCCGTGGCCGCGCTGCGCACCAGTCACACCCCGGTCGAGTTCGGCCGCCGCACCGGCGGCGTACTGCTCGGCTGCCTCTTCATCTACCTCACCACCGTGGCCGCCCTCGACGCCGCCGCCACCGTGCTCTGGCCCGGCGCCCCGGCGCTGGGCGTCCCGGAGCTCGGCGCGCTGCTGCTGCTGGGCGGCTCGCTCTGGCTGGCGCTGCTGCTGAACGCCTTCGGGCTCAGCTGGAGCACCGCCCTCATCTGTCTGGCAGCCGCGGGCGCCGAGTGCGCCGGACTGCTGACCGGTGCGGACCCGACCGTCCTGCAGCTGATCGGCTGCGGGGCCGCGGCGGCCGTCCTCACCGCCATCGCCGGGCCCGTGCTCGGCCGCACCACCAAGCACCGCTGATGCGGCGCCCGCTGAACCGGCACCGCTGAACAGCTGAACAGCGCACCACGGAACCAGCACCGACCGAACCACCTCCGGCCGGGTCACCACACCGTCACCGCACCCGGCCGGTCCGTGCAGTACACGTCCCCGAAAGACACAGGAAGCGAATCACCATGAGCAGCGTCGCCGTCACCGGAGCCGAGGGCTTCATCGGCTCCCACCTCGTCGAAGCCCTGGTCGCCGACGGGCACCATGTCCGCGCGATGGTCCAGTACAACTCGTTCTCGTCCTTCGGCTGGCTGGAGACCCTCTCCAAGGAGGTGCTGGACTCCGTCGAGATCGTCCTCGGCGACGTCCGCGACCCCGGCTCCGTGAACGGCCTGGTGAAGGGCACCGAGGCGGTCTACCACCTGGCCGCCCTGATCGCGATCCCGTACTCCTACCAGGCCCCGCACTCGTACATCGAGACCAACGTCACCGGCACCCTGAACGTCCTGGAGGCCGTCCGCCACCTGGACATCCCCCGCCTGGTGCACACCTCGACCAGCGAGACCTACGGCACCGCGCAGACCGTGCCGATCTCCGAGGACCACCCGATCAACACCCAGTCCCCGTACGCCGCCTCCAAGGCCGGCGGGGACCGGCTGGCCGACAGCTACCACGCCAGCTTCGAGACCCCGGTCGTCACCCTGCGCCCGTTCAACACCTTCGGCCCGCGCCAGTCGATGCGCGCCGTCATCCCGACCGTGATCGCCCAGCTCGCGGCCGGCGAGACCGAGATCACCCTCGGCGACCTGCGCCCGACCCGTGACTTCATGTTCGTCAAGGACACCGCGCTGGCCTTCCGCACCGTCGGCACCGCGCCCGCCGAGGCCGTCGTCGGCCGCACCTTCAACGCCGGCACCGGCGGCGAGATCTCGGTCGGCGACCTGGTCACCCTGGTCGGCAAGCTGATGGGCGTCGACGTCACGGTCAAGGAGGACGAGCAGCGCATCCGTCCGACCAACTCCGAGGTGATGCGCCTGGTCGCCGACGCCACCCGGCTGCGCACCGCCACCGGCTGGACCCCGCAGTACTCCCTGGAGGAGGGCCTGGAGCAGACCATCGAGTTCTTCCGCGACCCGTCGAACCTGGCCCGCTACAAGACCGACATCTACAACGTCTGACCCGGTCCCGCCTTCCGGCCACTCCGGCACCGAAGGCCCCTTGTCGCACCGACTTCCGTGGGGGAACCACCATGCACGCAGTGATCCTGGCCGGCGGTAAGGGCGTTCGACTCCGCCCGTACACCACCGCGCTTCCCAAGCCGCTCGTCCCGATCGGCGACCAGCACGCGATCCTGGAGATCGTGATGCGCCAGCTCGCCGCCGCGGGCTTCAAGACCGTCACCCTGGCCATCGGCCACCTCGGCCACATCATCCGCGCCTACGTCGGCAACGGCTCCCAGTGGGGGCTGCGGGTCGGCTACGCGGTCGAGGACAGCCCGCTCGGCACCCTCGGTCCGCTGCTCACCATGCAGGACCGGCTGCCGGACAACTTCCTGGTGATGAACGGCGACGTCCTCACCGACCTGGACTTCGCCGGGGTGCTCAAGCACCACGAGTCGTCCGGGGCCCCGCTCACCATCGCCACCTACGCCCGCCAGGTGAAGATCGACTTCGGCGTGCTGACCGCCGAGGACGGTGCCATCACCGGTTTCCAGGAGAAGCCGAGCATCGACTACCGGGTCTCGATGGGCGTGTACGGCGTCTCCCGCGCCGCGCTCGCCAAGTACACCCCGGGTCTGCCGCTGGGCTTCGACGAACTGGTGCTGGACCTGCTGGCCGCCAAGACCCCGCCGTCCGCCTACGAGTTCGACGGCTACTGGCTCGACATCGGCCGCCCGGACGACTACGACCGGGCCAACGCCGAGTTCTCGCTCAACCGCTCGCTGCTGCTCCCGGACGGGCCGGCCACCGCCGGCCCCGCTGCGGGAGAGGGCCTGTACGCGGTGCCGAACGGCCAGGACCGGCCGGTCCCCGCCGCCCGCAGCGCCGTCGACGCCGCCGACGGGCAGCCGGCCGCGACGGTACCGACCGGCCCCGAGAACGACGGACGGGCCGCGTGAGGATCCTGCTGCTCGGCGCCGACGGCTTCCTCGGCCGCCACGCCGCCACCGCCCTGCGGTCCCTGCCGGGTGCCACCGTGCTGACCGCCGGGCGGCGGCCCGACCACGACCTGCGGCTCGACCTGGCCACCGCCCAGGCCGGCCCGCTCGGCGAGGAACTGGCCGCGCACGCCCCGGACGCGGTGGTCAACTTCGCGGGCGCGGTGGCCGGCAGCGCCGTCAAGCTCGCCGAGGTCAACGCCCGCGGCCCGGCCGTGCTCTGCGAGGCGCTCGAACAGGGCGCCCCGAAGGCCCGGCTGGTGCACATCGGCTCGGCCGGCGAGTACGGCGTCTGCGCCCCCGGCAGCTCGCTCGCCGAGGACGCCGACGCCCGACCGGTCGGCGTCTACGGCGCCACCAAGCTGGCCGGCTCCCTCGCGGTGGCCGGCTCGCCGCTGGACGCCGTGGTGCTCCGGGTGTTCAACCCGGTCGGCCCCGGTGCCCCGGCCGGTTCGCTGCCCGGCCGGCTCGCCGCCGAGCTGCGCCGGGCCGCGCCGGAGGGCACCGACGGGGTGGTGCGGGTCGGGGACCTCTCGGCCCACCGAGACTTCGTCGACGCCCGGGACATCGCCCGCGCGGTCGCCCTCGCGGTGGCCGCCGAGGGTCCGCTGCCGCGGCTGCTCAACCTGGCCTCCGGGCAGGCCCGGCCGGTCCGGGCGATCGCCGACGGCCTGGTCGCGGCAGCCGGCTTCACCGGCCGGATCGACGAGAGCGGCGCCGGCTCCGAGCGCTCCGCCGCCGTCTCCTGGCAGCAGGCCGACGTGTCGGCCGCCGCCGGGGCACTCGGCTGGCACCCGGAGACCGGGCTCGACGAGACCCTGCGCGACCTCTGGCTCTCCACCGAACCGCTGGCCACCGCATGACGGGCGGGAGCCACCACGACGGCCGCCTGCTGGTGCCGCTGTACGTCCACCCCGCGGTGGACCCGGCGGCCTGGCAGGCGGTCGCCGCCGCCGACCCGAAGCGGATCGCCGCCGTCGTGCTCAACCTCGCCGACGGGCCGGGCGACCCCGACCACGTGTTCACCGAGGCCGCGGAGGAACTCCGCAAGGCCGGTCTGCCGCTGCTCGGCTACGCCGACACCGACTACGGCCGGCGGCCGCACGCCGCCGTGGTGAGCGACATCCTGACCTACCGTCAGCGCCACGGCATCACCGGTGTCTACCTCGACCAGGTGTCGGCCGCGCCCGGCGCGCTGCCGCACTACCGGCGCCTCGCCACCGCGGCCCGCGCCGCCGGCTGCGCCACCGTGGTGTTCGGCCACGGGGACCACCCGGACCCCGGGTACGCCGAGGTCGGCCTGGCCGACCTGCTGGTCACCTTCGAGGGCGACTGGACGGCGTACCAGGAACTGGCCCTGCCGCTGTGGACCGGCCGGCACGCCGCCGCCCGGTTCTGCCACCTGGTCTACGACGTGCCCGCCGAACTCTCCGGGGAGGCCGCCGCGCTGATCGCCGCCCGCCGGGCCGGCGTCGGCTGCGCCGTGCCGGGCACCGGGGACAACCCCTGGCGCACCCTGCCGCACGAGCTGACCGTCGGTCGGCCCGTCACCGAACCCACCTGACCCCACTCGGAGTTCGAGCACCGTGACCCGCCGCACCCGGCCCCTGGCCCCCGCCCTCGCCCTCGCCACCCCCGTCGCCCTGCTGCCGACCTCGTGCAGCAGTTCGGGTTCGGAGGCC
>NZ_LGDO01000092.1:0-15946 GCF_001279805.1 Streptomyces sp. XY431 | reverse complement strand
CGCCCCCTTGGTTCCCCCCCTTCGCCCCCCCCCGCCCCAGGGCGCCCGACCGGCCCCCCGCCGGATCGGCGCCCCCCCCCCCTCCGCCCCCCGCCCCTGGTCCCGTCCGCACGGCGGCCCCGCCCGTCGCGCTGCCGGCCGGAGCCGCCTCCCCGCCCCGCACCCACCACCGGTCCCGCTCCCGCTTCGGCTCCCACTACGGCCGACTGCTGCTCGGTGAGGCGCGGATCCTGTTCGCCGACGCCTCGCGCTGGTGGTGGCTCGCGGCGGCCTGCCTGGTGCTGGCCGGGCTCTCCGTACCGCCGGACACCGGCGTCGGCGCGGTGCTGCCTGCCGCCTGGGTCTGGCCGGTACTGCTCTGGTCGCGCCTCGGGAGCCGCTCGGCCGAGAACGACCTGGAGGTCCTGCTCAGCGCCTACCCGGCCGCCCGCGCCCGGCTGCTCGCCGAATGGGCCGCCGGGGTGCTGCTCACCGCCCTGGTCGGTGCGGGTGTCCTGGTCCGACTCGCCGCGGCCGGCGACACCGCCGGGGTGGCGGCCTGGTCGGCCGGCGCCCTGTTCATCCCCTCGCTCGCCCTCGCCCTCGGCACCCTCTCCCGCACCCACCGCCTCTTCCAGGCCCTCTACCTGCCGCTCTGGTACCTGGCGGTGAACCAGATCGCCACGCTCGACTTCATGGGCACCGTCCGCCGTGCCGGCCACCCCGCCGGCCCCTCCCCCGTCCTGGTCACCGCCGTCACCCTGGCCCTCCTCGCCACCACCCTGCTCACCACAACGACCCGCCGTGCGCTCCGTGACTGACCTCCGAACAGAACGGAGGCCGTCCGCCGGGCACAGGGCACCCGCTGTCCGGCAAGCGCCCGACAGGACGCGCCCGGGGATGCGTGGTGTCCTCTTCGAGCCGGTTCACCGACGTCCGTCGCAACGTGGTCACGGAACCACGGGGGCGGGCAGACCGCCGGCAACCGATGCCCGCCCAGGTCAGAAGAGGTCCAACAACTCAACCAGGGAGGTGATGAAGGGCACCTCCGCGGTGACCGGTCCCCGGCAGACCGCGCGCCCCGCGTACCCGAGTCCGATCGCCGCGGCGACCAGGGCCGGATCGTCGTCGAGGAACAGGCACTGTGCCGGCGCGAGCCCCAGCGCGGCGCTGGCGTGGTGGTACATCCGCGGGTCCGGCTTGTTGCAGCCGAGCACCGCAGAGATCGCATACGCCTCGAAGAACCGCCCGATCCCCAGTCCCGCGTGAAGGTCAGGCAGGTTGGGCCAGGCATCCGATACCACTGCCATCCGCACGCCCCGTCGGCTGAGCTCTTCCAGAGTGCCCATGACTTCCGGGTAGGTCTCCAGGAGCGTGGCGGGCGGGACCTCGCGGCGCAGGTCGGCGAGGAGTTCCGAGGTCGGATCCACCCCCACGTCACTCAGCATCACCCGGTGGTAGTCGTCTGTCTCGGGCGTCGACGACGAGGTGGCGAGGTAGCGGTCGCCTGCGGCGACAGCTGCCGCCAACTGTTCCGACGTGATCGAAGGCACGTGGGCGAGAACGGTCTGCTCGAAGTCGGCTCGCGGGTTCCACCGGCCGCCGATCGGCTGCATCAGCACGCCGCCCGAGTCGAAGAGAACAGCGCGGAGGTCTTCCTGAGGAGAGGGGCGTGTCGTCATTCGGCTCAGTCTGGTCAACTGACGCCCGCTGGTCGACCCTTGACATCATCCGATACGAGTCACCGGCCCGGCCGGGTCGGAGCGGCATCACGAATTCAGCAATTCCTTCGGTGACAGAACCCGCCCTATATGTCCGAGCGCAAGCCCGTCCGACTGACGCCGAGGGCCGGTCCGAAACCCCTTGGACGGCACGCGGATCGGCTTGCTGAAATGGGAGAACGGCCGCTGCCGGAGTCGTAGGAGCCACAGGGAGGCGGCGATGAGCGAGATCAGGCTGCACCTGTCGGTGCGCGACCTCACCGAGGCGGACCTGCCGTCCTGCGGCTGGGCCGGCTCCCCCAAGCACGTGCGCGAGCTGGTCCACCAGATCCGCCGCGCCGAAGCGGGCGAGGTCGACTACCTGGCCGTCTGCACGCCGGTCGGGCTGCCGGTGGCGGTCGGCGGCATCGACTACACGGTCAAGCCCGGAGCCGGCACACTCTGGCAACTCGGCGTCCACCCGGCCCTCCAGTCCTGTGGGATCGGCACGCTGCTGGTCGGCTCCGCCGAACAGCGGATCCGCACCAGGGGCCTGACCGCGCCGAACTCGGCGTCGAGGAGAGCAACCCGCGCGCCCGCGCCCTCTACGAACGCCTGGGCTACCGGGCCTTCGGCCGTGAGCTCGATTCCTGGGACGTGGAGGCCGAGGACGGCTCACTCCAGCGGCACGAGACGATGTGCACGCTGATGCGCAAGGACCTGGCCTGACACCGGATTTCGCCGCGTTCGTCAGCAAAGCGTCGGCCGAACCGGCCCTCACCCCGGACGGCCTCCGCGAGGGGACGGCTCAGCACCGAGGGGGCCTTCCGGGCCGCACCGCCCTGCTGAACGCCTGGGGCCCGGAGCTGCTCCTGAGTCCGCGCCCCGCCCCGACTCCCCGACTCCCCGACCCACCAGCCCACCAGCCCACCAACCAGCCAACCCACCAACCCACCCGAGCGGGGCCACCACCGGTCGCGCGACCGGCCGTCAGCGGCGCTGGCGTCATTCGGCGATGGTGCTACTCTCACTAGCATCATGTTGCTGAAGCTGGAGGCCGGGGACTCCCGGCCGTTGCACGAGCAGGTTGCGGGAGCGATCCGGCGGGCCGTCGGTGAGGGCGAGTGCGTACCCGGGGAGCGGTTGCCGCCGGCGAGGGATCTGGCGCGGGCGCTCGGGGTGAACGCGAACACGGTGCTGCGGGCGCTCCGGGTGCTACGGGACGAAGAGGTACTGGAGTTCCGCCGGGGGCGCGGCATCACCGTCGCCCGCGGTGCCGACCGCCGCGCCGAACTGCTGGACGCGGCGCGGCGGCTGGTCGCCGACGCGGCACACGCAGGCTTCAGCCGGGAGGAGCTCGTCGAGATGATCAGGGGGCTGGAGTGAAGAAGGTTTCGCAGGAGGGCGGGCACGACGCCCGCAAGGACGCGGCGGTCCGGGTGATCGGGATGCTCGCGTTCGGGGCGCTCGCCCTCGGGGTGCTGGCACTGCTGCTCGGACTGCCGTGGGTGGCGCGCGACCGGCTGCCGGAGCCCCTGGCCACGCACTGGAGCGGAACGCGACCGGACGGTTCGATGTCGTTGACGGCCGCGGCGGGCTTCCCGGCCGCGGTGTGGGCGGCCTCGGTCGCGGCGGCGGCCGTCGCCCGGTGGCGCGGCGGGGAGCAGGCGAAGGCCTGGTCGGCGGTCGGGCTCGGCTTCGGGGGTGCACTGCTGACGGGCGCGCAGGCCGCGATCGTCTCGGCCAACCTGGACCGCCCCACCTGGCAGGAGGCCGGGCCGGTGGGCGCCGAGGTGCTGTTGGTCCTGGTGGCGGCGGTCGCGGCCGGCGCGCTGGCCTGGTGGCTCGCCCGGCCGCAGGGCCCGGGGCCGCTCGCCGCGACCGTCGCCGACGGCCCGCGCCTCGACCTGCCGGACGGGCAGCGGGCGGTCTGGCTCTCCCGGGCGGTCAACCCCTGGCTGGGACTGCTGGCCGGGTTCGCCGGGCTGGGCACGGCGGGGGCGGCACTGGCCGGGTTCGCCGGACTGGGCGGGGCGGCCTGGGCGACCGCCGCGCCGCTGGCGGTCGTCGCGCTGGCCGGGCTCAGCTGTTCGTCGGTGCAGGCGCGGGTGACCGAGCGCGGCCTGGATGTGGCGTTCGGCCCGCTCGGCCGACCGTCCCGGCACTGGGATCCGGAGGAGATCGTCTCGGCCCGGGCCGAGACCCGCACCCCGGCCCAGGTGGGCGGCTGGGGCTACCGGCTGAGCGGTCTGGGCACCACGGTCATGCTGCGCCGCGGCGAGTGCCTGGTGATCCGGCCCCGACAGGGCGCGGAGTTCGCGGTGAGCGTGGACGACGCCGAGCGCGGCGCCGCCCTGCTGAACACCCTGGCCGCCCCCCGGAGCGCGTGACCGGCCGAGGGGGCGCGCACGACCGGCGGGCCGGCGCACCCACCCGGCGCACCCACCCGGCACGGCCGGCGGGGGAACGTCAGCCGCGACGCTTCGGTCGGCCGCGCCGGGCGGCCGCCGCGCCACCGGACGACGATCCGGAGCCGCCCCGGGCACGCCCGCCCGCGGTGGCCCGGCCCCCGGCGGCCGGCTTGCCCGAGCCCTTGGGAGCGCCACCCTTGGCCGCACCCCCCTTGGCGGCGCCACCCTTGGCACCGCCGCTGCCGCTCTTCGCACCGCCGGCGCGACCCGGGGCGGACTTCGCCGCCGGGGCCTCGGCCGGGGTCGCGGCCGTCTGGCCCCGGCCGCGCGAGCTGTTGACCGTGCGGCCCCGGACGATGCCGATGAACTCCTCCACCAGGTCGGTGGTCTGCTCCTCCGGCCAGGACAGCGCGATCCGGGACTGCGGGGCGTCCGCCATCGTCCGGTAGGTGAGGTCCCGCCGGTGGTGCAGGCGTGCCAGCGACTGCGGGACGAGCAGCACCCCGACCCCGGCCGCGACCAGCTCGATCGCATCGGCCGTGGTCGCCGGTCGCTCGATGGCGGGCCGCCCGGGCAGCTGCTCCCATTCGAGGGTGTCGTCGAGCGGGTGGAAGACCACGTCGTCGGCGAGGTCCGCGACGGTGACCTCCTCCGCCGCCGCCAGCCAGTGGTCCTTCGGGAACACCACCACCGTCGTCTCGGTGTACAGCGGGATCGCGCTCAGGCCGGTCCGGTCGACCGGCAGCCGCAGCAGCCCCGCGTCCGCGTCGCCCGCGCGCAGCGTCGGCTCCCCGGCCGCGGCTTCGACCGCGACCAGGGCGAGCGGAACGTCCGGGAGCCGCTCCGACCAGACGCGCGCCCACTTGCCGGGGGTCACGCCCGGGACGTAGGCCAGCCGGAACGAGGGTGTCACCTGCATCTCTGTCACCCGCCCAAGGCTACCGACCGTGACAGCGGGCGTCGGCCGCTCGCTTACCCTGGTGACCATGACATCGCTCAAGCAGAAGACCACGCAGACCATGAAGCCGGCGACGGCGGCGAAGAAGCTCGGGGTCTACCTCGGCGCCACCCCTGCCGACTTCCAGTCGGGCGTGATCTCCCGCGAGGAGCTCACCGCCCTGCAGACCGAGCCGCCGCAGTGGCTCCAGGAGCTGCGCCGCAACGGCCCGCACCCGCGTTCCGTGGTGGCCACCCGGCTCGGCGTCTCCGCGTCCGGCCTGGCGCGCGGCGGCATCACCGAGGCGCTCACCACCGAGCAGATCGAGGAGCTCCGCGAGGAGAACCCGGAGTGGCTCCGGCGCGAGCGGACGATCCAGGAGGAGGTCCGCAAGGAGTCCGTGCGCGTCAAGGAGAAGCACGAGAAGGAGGAGAAGCAGCGCCAGCAGGCCGCCGCTGCGGCCGAGCGCGAGAAGCGCCGCTGACCTGCGGACTTCCGCCTGCTCCACCCTGCTCCTCCCCGGCCCCCCGGCGTTCGCGCCGGGGGGCCGTCGTTCGTCCGGGGACAGGCACACGAGGAAGGTCCGGCACGACACACGGCACGGCATCCGGCGCGGCATCCGACCCGGCCTCCAGCCCGACCTCCGGCCCGGCCGGACGGGCGCCGGCGACTCGCACAAACGCACGAGCCGGAGCCCCTGGGAGCCGGCCGAACCTCCACCCGAATGCCGCACACGCACCCGAAAGTGTTCGCACACGTTCGACCCTGTGAGCACCGTCACGGGACCGGACCGGCCGGGCGGGCGTCCCGGCGGGCCGGCCCGAGCGGCGGGACGAGAGCCGGCCGGGTGGCGGTGCGGAGCCGGGCGGGTGACCTGCTCGACGTGTCGGCGGGGATCCGGCGGGCCCGGCGTGCGTCGGTGGGAACGCGCCGCTCCCGAGCGGCGCGCGCCCCTGCCCCCGGACCTGAGAGCCGCCGATGCCCCCCATCGCGCACCTGCGCCGCCTGCTCCCCACCGCCGTGTGCACCCTGGCCGCCGTCCTCGCCGCCGCCGCCGCGGCGCACGCCGCGCCACCGGGCCCGGGAGGCGGAGCGGGCATCGATCGGGGGACCGTGATCGACTGGGAGCGGGTCGCCGCCTGCGAAAGCAGCGGGGACTGGCACATCAACACCGGCAACGGCTACTTCGGCGGCCTCCAGTTCGACGAGCCGACCTGGGAGGAGACCGGCGGCCTCCGCTACGCCCCGCGCGCCGACCTGGCCAGCCGGGACGAGCAGATCGCCGTCGCCAACGCCCTCGCCGAACAGCGCGGGCTCACCCCGTGGCCGGTCTGCGGCTCCCGCGCCGACCGGGACCGCGAACGCCCCCCGGTCGAGTCGGCCGCCGAACCGGCGGAGGCGCCCCACCCCGGCACTCCCGCCGCCCCTCCCCCGGCCGGTGGCCCCACCACCTGGACGGTGCGCGACGACGACACCCTCGACAGCATCGCCGAGCAGCTCCGGGTCCCCGGCGGCTGGCAGGCGCTGTACGAACGGAACCGCGCGGCCCTCGGCGAGGACCCCGACCTCATCCAGCCCGGCCAGGAGCTGACTCTCCCCCTCTGACCCCCGCCCGAGGCCCAGCGCGAAACCGCGCCCACCGAACAGCACACACCGAACACCACGCAGCCTGCGACCGGCCGGTGTCCCCACTCCCACGGGGACACCGGCCGCACCCGTTCGCGTCAGCCGACGGTGGGAGACCAGGGGCCGTCCTCGGGGCGGGCCTCGGTGGTGGAGCCGTCCGGCCAGGGAGGCATGGTGATGGCGACAATGCGCAGCGGACCCGGGCTGTCCGGATCGGCACGGAACTGGAAGGCGGTTCCCAGTGGCACCGAGACCGACGTTCCCGCCCGCAGGACGTCCACGGACTCCCGGCCGGACTGCCGCCGCCAGATCCGGCCCCGGCCGGCCGTGACGTACCAGAGCTCCTGCACGGTGGCATGGGAGACGGCGCGAGTGACGACACCGGGAGCGAGTTCGAAGACGGCCTGACTGCCGAGACCGTCCAGGGTCAGCAACGGCCGGACGGTGGCACCGTCCGGGGCGACCACGACCGGGGCGTCCTCGACCTCGGCGGTGCGGAACGGCTGCTCTTCCATAAGAACCGGCCCCCTCTCGACGCGGGCACCCCCACGCGCCCCACTCGCGATGGGACCACACCCCGAACCGTCCCGCCAGAGGGCGGCCTCCACCGGAGCCCCGGCCCGTGGAAACCGCCGAACCGCGGGTCGGGGCTCCCCGGAGCGAGCCGGGTCTCCTTGAGGAAGCTCTCGAAGAACGCCCGATGGGGGCCCGAGGGCGCACCGGCCGCCGCGCGGGCGGGGCCCGTCGGGATCCTCCGGGGCTGCTCCCCCGAGGCGGACGGCGTCAGTGCGGGGGCGTGCGGCCGGCCGGGGTCCACGGTCGGACGAAGGGGCGGTTGAGGTGGGCGGTGCCGAGTACCGCGCCGGTGCGGCGGGCCTCGGCGAGGAGTTGCTCACGGCTGCGGCGGGCCGTCTCCGGGTCGGCCTCAAAGAGGTAGCGCACGGCAGGGGTGGCGAGTTGGACGGCGTGGACCAGCACGTCCCCGGTGACCAGCAGGCGGTCCCCGCCACCGTCGACCAGGACCGACTGGTGGCCCGGCGTGTGGCCGGGCGTCGGCAGCAGGGTGATCGCGCCGCCTCCGGGTCGGGCCCGGCCGGCGAGCACCGAGTGGCCGTCGGCCTCGTGCAACTGCCCGGCGCGCAGCAGCGGTTCGACGACGTAGGTGCGCGCCGTCCGGGTCGGTCCGAGCGCCGCGACCTCGGCGTGCTGCACCACGTAGCGGGCGTTCGGGAACACCGGTACGCCCTCGGGGGTGACCGACCAGCCGTAGTGGTCCTCGTGGAGGTGGGTCAGGACCACCGTCTCGACGTCCGCCGGGGCGATCCCGGCCCGGGCCAGGACGGCGGGCAGCCGACCGGGGACGGGCGCCCAGCCGGAGGCCGGGCTGCCGACCGGGCCGATACCGGTGTCCACCAGGGTGACCCGGCCGCCGGGGCGGCGGACGGCGTAGCAGCGGAAGTCCAGCTCCCAGGTGTCACCCGGGCCAAAGGCGGCCGGGTCGAGGCGGCGGGCGCGCTCCCAGTCGGCGGCCGTCGCGTCGGGGAAGGCAGCCTGCGCGGTGCCGGGGAACGGGCCGTGCGCGTCGAGCAGCGCCAGCACCTCGTACCGGCCGAACCGCCGCACCACGACGGCACCAGCAGCAGCACCAGCAGGCTCGGCGGCGGCGGGCGTCGCCGCGACGAGCGGGCGCAGCGCCACCGCGCCCGCGACGGCGAGCGCGCCGCGCAGCATCCGGCGGCGCCCGGGCCGATCGGATGCGGCCTCGGATGCGGCCTCGGGTCCGGCTCCGGCTCCGGCTCCGGCTCCGGCTCCGGCTCCGGCTCCGGGATCTTCGGTGAATGGGACGGCGGGAACGATCGGATCGTTCAACGGGACTCCTCGGACAGAACGCGGACTGGGCGGGGGCCGAAGAACGACTCAACGACTCGGGTCGGCGCCCCGACCCCCGTACGGGGCGCCGACCGGTCCCACTGTCCCGCCGGGCCCGCCCCGGCGGCTTGTCGTTTCTTGTGCAATCCGTTCGCGCGCGGGCAAGCACCGTGCGAGCATCGCCGGATGATCGACGAGGAGTCCGTGACGGCCGCCGGCCTGGTCGGCGCCCGACTGACCCGGGTGACTACGGCTCGCCGCCACCAAGACTCCGACACCGCACCGCAGTTGCCGCACCTGTGGCTCCACCTGGAAGACCTCGGGCCCGTGCTTTTCGGCACGCCCGGCAGGGGCCTGTCGTTCCGGGCCGACCCGACGGACGCAACCGAGGAGACCGGCACGACCGACGGTCCGGCGGATCTGCCGCTGACGCGATTCCTCGGGCAGTCGGTCCGGTCGGTCGGCGCGGTCGAGTACCGGGACGGTCGGACCGCCTTCACCGCCGCGGGCTCGCCCTCGGCTTCGAGGGCGGACGCGTCCGGCTGCTGGGCCTGGACGGTGCCCTGCTGGTCGTCGGTCCCGAGGAGCACCTGGGCAGCGTCGAGCACTTCCCCGGCGGCCCGGATCCGGACACCTGGGACGAGGAGGGCTCCGGCCTGCTCGCCCGGTGGCACGACGGGAGCCGCGGCAGCCGGATCGACCTGGCGGACCTCCTCGCCCTGGCCGGCCTCCGGCTCGCGCCGAACTCCGAGCTGCTGGACGGTCGGTGACGGGCGACGACAGTGGGCCGCCCCGGGAGTAGGGTGCGGGCATGCCGGTCGAACGTGCGTCCCTGTTGAGTGGGGACGACCTGTGTGTCGCCGACGTGTCCTGCCAGAACCCGCCGGAAGGGTGGACGGAGTTGCGGCCGGCGCCGGTGTTCGGGCTGGTGATGGTGCGGCGGGGGATGTTCCGGGGGCGGATCGACGGGGTCCACCAGGTCCTGGACCCGGCCTGCGTGTATGTCGAACGGATCGGCTGCGAGCAGCAGTTCGCGCATCCGTGCGGCGGCGACCTCTACACCGAGCTGGTGCTCTCCGAGCCGCGGACCGCCGAACTGCTGGGCGGCGATCCGGAGGTGCCGCAGGGGCTGGTGTTCACCACGCCGCGGATGGCACTGGCCCATCGGATGCTGGTCGTCCGGGCGCGCGGCGGCGCGGACTCGTTCGAACTCGCCGAGCGGGCGGTCACCTTGGCGGGCGAGGTGCTGACGGCACTGGCGCCGGCGAGGGTGGCGAGCGGCCGGCCGGTCCGGGACGCGGCGCGCCGTCGGCTGGTGGACGCCGCGCGGGTCGCGCTGGCGGCGGACCTCGGACTCGGGCTGGAGGAGCTGGGCCGGGCGGTCGGCTGTTCGCCGCACCATCTGAGCCGGATCTTCCGGGCCTGCACCGGCGAGGGCATCGCCCGCTACCGCAACCGGCTGCGGGTCACCCTCGCCCTGGAGCGGCTGACCGAAGGTGAGACGCGACTCGCCCTGCTGGCGCAGGAGTTGGGCTTCACCGACCAGGCGCATCTGACCCGGGCGGTGCACCGCGCGGCCGGACTGCCGCCCGGCCGGCTCCGGGCCCTGCTGGGTCCACGCCCCGCCGGGTCCGGCGGGGTGAGCACCCCGGAGCACGCGTAGGCTCGGCGGGTGTCCTCCACCCCGGCCCCCGTCCCAGCCTCCACCCCGGCCTCCACTCCAGCCTCCGCCTCCGCCTCTGCCCCTGCCCCCACCCCTCCTCCCGCTCCCGCCCCCGTCTCCCCCGCGCCGCTGACCAGCCTGCACGACCGGGCGGCGCTCGCCGAGCGGTTCGGCCGGGACCCCGAGCTCCACCTGTTCGAACTCGGCGACCTGGACGAGCCGTTCTGGTCCCACACCGCCTGGTACACGACGTCGGCGGACGGTCCGGTGGCGCTGCTGTACGCGGTCGGGGACGTGCCCACCCTGCTCGGCCTGGCCCGGCCCGCGCACGCCGACCGCCTGGCCGGACTGCTGCACGCAATGCGGCCCGTGCTGCCGCGCCGACTGCTCGCCCACCTCACCGACGGCGGGGTCGACGCCCTCGCGCCGGACTACCGCGCCGAGCACCGGACGGCGATGCTGCGGATGGCGCTGACCGACCCCGCCGCCCTCGCGCCGCACCTGGGCGAGGCATCAGGCGCGCGCCCGTTCGGGCCGGTGGCGCGGCTCGGCGCGGCGGACCTCACGGATCTGCGCGCCCTGTTCGCCGCCGGCTACCCGGGCAACTGGTTCGACGAGCGGATGCTGACCACCGGCCCCTACGTCGGGATCCGGGACGCCGGGGGCCGACTGCTCGCGACGGCCGGCGTGCACGTCCACTCCGCCGCCCGACGGGTGGCGGTGATCGGGAACGTCACCACTCACCCGGAGGCCCGGGGGCGGGGGCTCGCGGCGGCCTGCACCGCGCGGCTCTGCGAGGTCCTGGCGGGCAGCGTCGACCACATCGGCCTGAACGTCCGGGCCGACCACCCCACCGCACTCGCCCTCTACCGGCGCCTGGGCTTCACCACCGTGACCGGTTACGAGGAGGCCGTGCTCGCGGCCTCCTGACGGACCGCCGGTCGCGGCCCACCGGTGAATCGGCTCGCCTGTGGATCGGCCCGCCGATTGCTCACGGGCCGCCCGGCGCATCGGAGGCCGGAGCGCCAGGAGCGCCAGGAGCGCCAGGAACGGGTGTCGCCCCCTGGGCCGGCTCGAGGTGGAACGGGCCGCCCGGAGTCCCCGGCTGCCAGCCACGCTCCCGGGCGTCGCGGACCGCGAGCGCCACAATGGCGGGAGTGGCGCCGACGGTCGGCAGACCGAGCCAGTTGCCCGGATGCGCTCCCAGGAGCCGGACGACGAGCACCGAGCCGGGCCCCTCTGCCCGCTCGACGGCAACCGTCAGCGGAGACTGTCCGATCCCCTGGCTGTAGGTGGGCCTGCGCCTGACGGCCCACCGGTACCTCACCTGGTCGACCGTGATGATCCGGGTGCCCTTTCTCGGCAGTGTCAACGGGCCTCCCACCTGCGTCGTCGGGCTGGTCGTCCGCCCACTGTCGCAGGTGACCGACGGCTCCGTCCGGCCGGGTGGATCCCGGGGCCGGACTCCCGGGCGCAGCCCGCTCCGGGCACGGCCGCCGTGCACGGGAAGTCGGACGGACCGACTTCCCGTGCAACCGCACAATCCGGATCGGACCTCCCGCGAACAGGCAGCCCCGGTCAGCGGGTGACGGGCCAGGACAGAGCAGCCGTCAGGGCGGCACGGAGGGCCGGGTCGAGGACGGCGGGGGTGGGGTCGGTGGCGGTGGCGGTCAGGGTGTGGCCCCGGCCGCGCGGGCCGGGGAGCGGGACGGTGCGCAGGTCGACCGTCGTCCGTCCGCGCAGCTGCGGCAGCGTGCGGCCGTCCAGGGACCAGCTGAGGGCGGTGCCGGCGACCGGGAGCTCGACGGTGAGGCGGTCGGCCCGGGTGAGCGGGGTGCCGGCCGGGGTGGGGCTGGTGAGCGGGGCGGCGTGGCGGTAGAAACCGGCGATCATCGCCTCCCGTCCGGGCAGGTTGAACTCCCGTCCGAGCGAACGCATGATCGAGTTCTCGGTGGGCCGGTACAGGCCCTTGGGGTAGTAGCCGCCACCCTCGTAGCTGCCGACCACGCCCCCGTCGGGCGAGGTCCGGCCGATCCAGCGGTACCACTTGGCGCGGTCGTGGGTGAGCCGGTCGGCGGTGTACATGCTGATGTTGGGCTCGGCCGGTTCGCCCTCCTCGGCCGGGTAGGTGTCGGAGCCGTCGTAGAAGTACTCGTCGGCGAGCTTTCCGAGCGAGTGGCCGGTCTCGTGCACGGCGATCTGCCCGGCCTTCGGATTGCCGCCCGCGACGGTGGCGATGCCGTCGTAGCCGAGCGGGGAGGCGACGTTGTAGCCGGCCCCGCCGTACTTGGCGGTGTTGGCGACGACGAGGACGAGGTCGGCCTGCGGGGCCTTGACGGCGTAGTTCTCGACGGCCTTGGTGTCGACGCACAGCAGGCGTTCGATGTCCTCGCACCAGAAGTAGGAGCCGAGCGCGGTGTTGCGGACGGTGGCGCGGTCCGGGTCGCCGGTGGTGCCGGACTCGGCGGAGACGGTGGCGACGGCCCAGACGTTGAACAGGTTCCGGTAGCCGGCGTAGGGCTCGACGGCGCTGAGCTCCTGCCACTTGGCGGCGGCGTCGGCCCGGAACTTCTCCTGTTCGGCGGCGGTGTAGCCGTCGCCGATGACCACGACGTCGACCTTGCCGGCGCTGTCGCCGCTCCGCAGGATCGGGGTGACCTCGCCGTCCCCGGCGGCGGGGGCGACGCCGGGGCGGTCGCCGGTCAGGTACGGGGAGGCGGCGGGCACGGTGGCCCGTCCGATCGAGCCGTCCTCGGCGAAGACCTCGACCCGGTGCCGGGAGCCGCCGGCGGTGACCGCGGAACCCTGCTCCGCCCCGGAGGCCGCGACGGCCGCCGGGGCGGTGCCGAGGGCGGCGAGGGCGAGGGCGCCGGTCAGAACGATCGAGCCGAACCTGCGATTGCGCACGGAAGTTGCTCCTCTGCGGGGTGGCCGGGTAGCGGAGTGGCGGGATGGGACCGACGAACTGCCATGCTATGCACCTGACAACCCATCGGCACAGGCCCCGCACATCCCCGACTCCTCCACCGGGCTCCCCGGCCCGCCCCCTCAGCCCACGTGCACCCGCGGCCGCCGCATCCGGTCCGGCTCCGCCTCCCGCAGCACCTCGCGGGTGACCGGCGCGACCTCGCCCTGCCCGAACAGGAAGAACCGCAGGAACTGGGCGAACGGATTGCCCTCCGTCCACTCGAAGTAGATGTGCGGCTGCTGCCCGGTGCGGTCCCGGACGGTGAGCAGCAGCGCGGCCAGCGCGTTGGGGACGCTGGAGCTCTCCAGCGTGAGCACCCGGTAGCGGTCGTGCAGCACCTCGCCGTGCACGGTGAGCACCGCCTCGAACTCCGAGGGGTCCTTGACCGTCACCTCGACGAAGACCAGGTCGTCCTCGGCCGGGATGTCGTTGTCCGCCCGGATCTGGCGCTTCTTCTCCTGGTACTCGGCGAGGTCGCGGCTGTTCGGCTCATTGGCGATCAGGCGCAGCGGCCGGTGGGTGTAGTCGCGCACGAAGCGCTCGGCGGAGTCGTCGAAGACGATGTCGGTGACCCGGAGTTCGAAGGCGCGCTTGAGCCGGGAGAGCAGGGAGACGAACACGATGGCGGCGATGAAGCAGGCGCCGATCTTCACGCCGTCCGGGCGTTCGGCGATGTTGAGGGCCGTGGTGTAGAGGAAGACGGCCGCGATGATCGCGAAGCCGATGGTCCAGCCGGTCTGGCGGGCCGCGCGGGCGGCGATGGTGACGGCGATCGCGGCGGAGCTGATCAGCACCAGGACGCCGGTGGCGTAGGCGCCGCCCTGGGCGTCCACGCTGGCGTCGAAGAGCCAGGTGACCAGGAAGGCGATCAGGGTGAGCACGATGACCATCGGCCGGACCGCCTTCGCCCAGTGCGGCGCCATGCCGTAGCGGGGCAGGTAGCGGGGCAGCAGGTTGAGCATGCCCGCCATGGCGGAGGCGCCGGCGAACCAGAGGATCGCGATCGTGGACAGGTCGTAGATGCTGCCGAAGGTGTTGCCGAGGTACTCGTGGGCCAGGTACGCGAGCGCGCGTCCGTTGGCCTCGCCGCCCTTCTCGAAGGCCTCCTCCGGGATCAGCAGGGTGGTGATGAAGCTGGTGGTGATCAGGAACACGCTCATGATCAGCGCGGCGGTGGTGAGCAGCTTGCGGGCGCCGCGGATCCGGCCGGTCGGCTTCTCCTCGGTGTCGTCCGGGTCGCCCTCGATGTGCGGCATGACGGCGACGCCGGTCTCGAAGCCGGAGAGGCCGAGGGCGAGTTTGGGGAAGGTCACCAGGGCGACACCGATCATGGCGACGACGTTGCCGTGCTCCGCGGTGAGCGCGTCCGCCCAGTCGCTCACCACGCCGGGGGAGCTGAGGACGTGGTAGAAGCCGGTGATGACGACGACCACGTTGAGCGCGAGGTAGACCGCGACCAGGACGACGGCCAGCCCGATCGCCTCACTGAAGCCCTTGAGGAAGACGCCGCCGAGCAGGGCGATCATCACCAGGGTGATGAGGACCTGCTTGCCGGTCAGGGCGCTGTGCAGGTGCGGGTTCTCGACCAGGTGGGCGGTGGCGTCGGCGGCCGACAGGGTGATGGTGATCATGAAGTCCGTGGCCGCGAAGCCGAGCAGGGCGAGGACGAACAGCTTGCCCTGCCAGAACGACAGCAGGCGCTCCAGCATCGCGATCGAGCCCTCGCCGTGCGGGCTCTCCCGGGCCACCCGGCGGTAGACGGGCAGGGCTCCGAAGAGGGTGACGACGACGAGGACGACGGTCGCCACCGGGGAGAGCAGACCGGCCGCGAGGGCGGCGATGCCGGGCTGGTAGCCGAGGGTGGAGAAGTAGTCGAGGCCGGTCAGGCACATCACCCGCCACCAGGGGCGGGCCTGTTCGGCGGGGGCCTGGGCGTGCGGGCCGGGGTGCTGCTTGACCCGGTCGGACAGGCCTTCCAGCAGCCAGGCGCGGAAGCGCTGCCCGCGTCCGAAGGAGTCGCTCGTTCCCGAGGAAGCCACCCTGCACCCCTTTGTCCCACGTGCCCGAAGCCGTCCCCGGAGAGCCGTCCGCCGAACGGGCCGCCAACGAGCCACGGACCACCGGCCCGCCGACGGCACGGCGACGACACGCTATGCGACCGGGCCGCTGACCTCCGGGAACGCCTCGGCCGTGTCCCCTCATCGGATCAGCACCGGGGCGCCGCCCGAGCGTCCGGGAGCCCCGTACACAGCCGGGGCCCCGGGAAGGCGCTCAGCGGAAGCTGCGCAGCCGCAGGCTGTTGCCGACCACGAAGACCGAGGAGAAGGCCATCGCCGCACCGGCGATCATCGGGTTGAGCAGTCCGGCGGCGGCCAGCGGAAGCGCGGCGACGTTGTAGCCGAAGGCCCAGAAGAGGTTGCCCTTGATGGTGCCGAGGGTCCTGCGGGAGAGGCGGATGGCGTCGGCGGCGGAGCGCAGGTCGCCGCGGACCAGGGTGAGGTCGCTCGCCTCGATGGCGGCATCGGTGCCGGTCCCCATCGCGAGGCCGAGATCCGCCCGGGCCAGCGCCGCGGCATCGTTGACACCGTCGCCGACCATCGCGACGACCCGGCCCTCGCTCTGCAACCGGCCGATCACCGCGACCTTGTCCTCGGGCAGCACCTCGGCGATCACGTCCTCGGCGGGGATGCCGACCTCGGTGGCGACGGCCTCGGCGACGGCGCGGTTGTCGCCGGTGAGCAGGACCGGTCGCAGTCCGAGGGCGCGCAGTTCGGCGACGGCCCGGGCGCTGGT